>JAFULX010000002.1 GCA_017483065.1 Clostridia bacterium
ATACTGGCAGCTGGTCAGCGGCTACCAATACTGGCTACAAGTCAGCGGCTACCAATACTGGCTACAAGTCAGCGGCTACCAATACTGGCGACTATTCAGCGGCTACCAATACTGGCAGCTGGTCAGCGGCTACGGTTGAGGGCAAAGAAAGTTTTGCAATTGCAACAGGTATAGAAAGCAAAGTAAAGGGAAAATTAGGTTGCTATATAGCAGTTGCAGAATGGGAAGAAACAGAAGACGGCTATAAGCTTGTTGGTTTCAAATCGCACAAAGTAGACGGCAAAACAATTAAGCCTGATACGTTCTATAGACTTAAAAACGGAAAATTTGAGAAAGTGGAGGACTGAAAAAATGAACGCACGGACAAAGGAAAAGCTGATAGTCACAGGATGGAAGATATTCTGGAAGTCAATGCAGATTGTTATGACAGTCTTATCAGTGGTGTCAACGATATTGGCTCTGTGGAATTGGTCTTACAGCACAAGAGGCTACGGAGCAATAGGTGGCGAAATTATACTCGCATTTATTGTCGCTTTTGTAGTGTGGAAAGCAATGGGAATTATAGCTGACTGGCATAAGTCGGTAAGAACCGAAGAAGAAACGGCAATCAAGATTATATGCGAGGGTAGAGAGTTTATCATCAGAGAAAGGAAGTAAGGATATGAATTATATTTGTGAAAATTGTCGAGCGTTAGTGGATGAATCCGAGCTCGTCTACACATCTAATAAGTATGGAGAGTTTTACAAGCGAGAAAGAGTCTGCCCGAACTGTCACAGTACCGAGATTTGTTATGCCGTCACTTGTGATTGTTGCGGAGAAGAGTACAGCGAGTACGAATGTGAAAACATCTGTGAAGAATGCAAAGAGAAAGCCGCTTCTGATTGGAGAATAATCTATGAAGCTGAAAAGCAGATAGGCGATGCAGAGCAAACATCTGTGAATCCGCTTATATATGCCGTTCTTGGCGAGGATGCCATAAAAGAAATACTGGAAAAGGCGTTCTTCGAGACGATGTATTCCGCCATCCATCCCGATATAAATGCTATATGCAGAGATTTAATCGCTACCAAAGAGAGCGAGTATGCGGATGTTCTCCCTGAACTTCTGAAGCCGAAAAAGTGATGATAACCGAGTAGGGCGGTATATCCCTGCATAATTTTTTAAAAAAGTGTTATTTTTTTGGAAAAAAGTGTTGACAAATGAGCGAAAATATGTTATTATATATGCAGATGATAAAACATTTGATATTTATTAGGAGGCAACTGAAATGAAGTTCTATGAAACCTACGATTACAAGACCAAGCGAAATTTTTGGTAGACACAAAGAGATGTCGAGGGAAGATGTGCCGAAATCAGAAAGAATGATAATGGCAAGTTTGAACTGCTGATTTGCGAAATTTACAAGTCTACCCACAACAGTCTGCAAGAAGCGATGGACGAATCCGAGAAATATGTCGGAAATCATATTGTTGGCATACACGAAGAAAAGAAAGGCAAATGGGTAGAAAGAAAAAATCGTTCTCCTTATTGTTCTTTATGCGGGGCTGTTGGAGATGGCGGAAATTATTGTAGCCATTGTGGTGCAAAAATGATTAAGGGCGGCTAACAACCGCCCACAGATAAAGGAGGCAAATATGCGATATTTCGTAAAATCTCATTTTCACGGATGGTGCGAGGTGGACGAGGAACACTACAACAAATTTGTTGACAACATCTTGAAAAATGCAACAGGATTAAAATCCGAGCAGAAGAAAGACTATATCAAGCAGGTAACGGCTACGAAAGGAGCGTAAAAATGACTTGGTTTTTGATTGATAAAGAATCGAGAAACATAGTCGCTGAATGCGAAACAGAAGCAGAGGCAGTCGGTTTTATGATAAGAGCCGAGGAGTTCGACAGAAAGCGAAATATGTTCGTTCCTGATTCTTACGATATTATTTGCGAAAGAAGGTGATAGAGTGTACAAGAAGCCAGCAGGAACGCAAAGGAGAGAAACGGTCACTATCGTACTTTCCGCAGACGAAAAAAAGCTCATTGAAAAACGAGCGATGGAAAAGGGACTAAACAGGTCGGCGTATATCCGATTTGTTCTGCTGAAGGAGAAAGACGATGGCTAATTTCGAGTCGGGGGTAAGCGGATATATTAAGGCGAAGGCGGTAGTCGAGGTGAATTTCCCAGTTGATGAAAAAGGAAGTGTTTGTATCGCTTGTAAGTACTGCCCTTATTTATCAAGCAATGAGCGAATGTGCCAGTTAAACAAGATGCCCGTAGCATTTCCGCTGAAGTACATCGGGCAGTATTGCCCATTACAATTTGAGGAGGACTAAACAAATGAGTGATTTCTTAAAGCGTGTCAGTATGGCACAGAATGAGTTAAAAGCACCTAAAAGCCAGTACAACAGCTTCGGCAAGTACAATTACCGTTCTTGCGAGGATATTTTGGAGGCGGCAAAGCCTGTATGCAGTAAGTACAATATATTGCTAAAGCTTTCCGACAAAGTGGTGCAGGTAGGAGAAAGATATTATATTGAAGCGACAGCGACTTTGTATGATATTGATAGCGATAGTGATATATACATAGAAAGCACGGCATCAGCGAGGGAGGCGGACGGTAAAAAAGGAATGGACGAAAGCCAAGTGACAGGAACGGCATCGAGCTACGCAAGAAAGTATGCTCTTAACGGCTTATTCAACATCGATGACACAAAAGATGCAGATACCAACGAACACAAGAAAATGACATCTTATTTCTGTTCCGAATGCGGAGCAGAAATCAAGCCGATAAAGAAAGCGGATAGGATAATACCTGCACAAGAGGTACATTCTAACTGCGGTGGCTTATGTGTAGGTTGTTGGAACGCAAAAAACAAAAAGTAAGGAAGGCATAAACAATGATTAACAGAACTATTTTACAGGGCAGACTTACCGCTACGCCTGAAATAAGAACAACCCAAAGCGGTCACAAGGTGGCTAATTTCACAGTCGCTTGGAACGAAAAGTATGGAGAAAAGGAAACAAATCTCTTCCTTAATTGCACAGCTTGGAATGGGACAGCTGAGTTCGTCTGCAAGTATTTCAGCAAGGGACAGCAGATTATCGTTGAAGGCAAGCTTCAGACTAACAGCTTTACCGACAAGGACGGCAACAACAGAAGCATTATTGATTTATCCGTAGACGGAGTTTCTTTCTGTGGTAGCAAGAACGAAAATGCACCCACAACAGCACCTGCTGAAGTTACAGCAAAGTCAGTAGTTGTTCCCGTGGATGATGATGATTACCCTTTTGATTAAAACCTAAAATAAAGCGTTTTAAGGCGGTTTTGCTCTCGGCAGTATAATTTGCCTACAACGAGTTAGACCGCCCTTAAATCGCAAATTTCAATGGATTATAAGGAGAAAAAATGATGTCCAAAACAAAAATTGAATTATATCACGACAATTTTCAAAATTTCAAGCGGTATAATATTCCGAAAGCACAGTTAGTTATTGCGGATATTCCGTATAACATCGGTGTAGATGCTTACGCAAGCAATCCTATGTGGTATGAGGGCGGCGACAATAAGAACGGCGAAAGCAAGCACGCCAAAAAATCCTTCTTTAGTTCTGACGGACTGTTTAAGATAGCGGAATATATGCACTTTTGCAACAGACTTTTGATAAAAGAGCCGAAAGAAAAGGGAAAAGCACCTGCAATGATTGTTTTCTGTGCCTTTGAACAAATACCAACAGTTATTGAGTATGGCAAAAAATACGGATTTGTGAACAATTATCCGCTTTTTTTCATCAAGAACTATTCTGCACAGGTCTTAAAAGCAAATATGAAGATAGTCGGAGCGACTGAATATGCGGTTGTTTTGTATCGTGATAAGTTGCCGAAATTTAATAATGGAAGACAGTATGACAAAGATGGCAAGGTTATCCGTGGTAGCGGTAAAATGGTCTTTGATTGGTTTGAGTGGAAACGGGACGGCAAGGAATATCCCAAAATCCACCCTACACAGAAACCCGTCAATGTGTTAAAGCGGCTGATTGAGATTTTCACAGACGAGGGGGATGTAGTTATTGACCCTGTTGCAGGTAGCGGAGCTACTCTTCAGGCTTGTTCGGAATTAAACAGAAGTTGCTATGGATTTGAAGTTAGCAGGGAATTTTACAACAAAGCCATAGCAAATATGCCCTGCTTCTGCACGGAGCAAATTCGATTAGAGGTATAGTATGAATTATAAGCAAATCTACGCACGAAAACGGGATAATGAAAAGCGGATAAAGGCAATCAGACCGAATATAAACAATGATAGCGGCATCTATGTCTTTTGGCGAGTTGATGAGAACGGCATAAAATGGTGCTATTGCGGACAGGCGAAGCACCTACTTGAACGAGTGGCTTCGCATCTGTCAGAGTATGACCATATCGGATTATCGCTTAAAAAGAGGAAATTCTATTCTGCTGAAAATCCTTGTGGATGGCATCTGACTTTCCAGAACTGCACCGAGGATATGCTTGACGAAAGCGAACAGGCAACCATTAAAGCCTATGCAACAAACGGCTATCAGCTTTATAATCTTACGGCAGGTGGTCAAGGAAAAGGCAAGCAGGGATTTGACGGCAAGAAGTCAGGGAAAACTTATCACGATGGATTAAGTCAGGGTAAGAAGAAAAGTCGAGAGCTTATTGCAGACTTGTTCTCCAAGCATCTTGACGTCAGCACGAAGAAACAGCCACCGACAAAGTTACAGGAAAAAGCTCTGCAGAAGTTCTTGGAGTTTATCAGCCTTGATGACTGAAAGGGGGTGGATGCTATGTCAACAGGTATCGGAACAACCTTATTCTAATACCAAAAATCGCCTTGATTTTATCGGGGCGATAATTTTTTTAAAAAAATCTAAAAAATTTTTAGAAAAAGTGTTGACAAATCTATAAAAATATGTTATATTATAATCACAGGAATAGAGCAAGAGAGCGGAAGCTTACAGACAGAAAGGAATAAATTATGATACATAAGTACAAAGGTTACAACATAGTGAAAACAGGTGCAAAGCGTTACCCGTGGAACATCTATAAAGATACTAATATCGGTTTTGGTGAATGGGTTGGCTTCGGTGGAACGTTAAAAGAATGCAAAGAAGCAATAGACGACGAATGTTTTGACAATGACTAAAACAACAAAACCGAGCAGGGCGGTATATCCCTGCAGAAAGCGAGGGTATTATGATTATTACAGCAAACGAAATTAAGGTAGGTACTAAACTTGCAGAGGCTGACGGTTATTTATTTGACGTTGTTGAGATAGTAAAAGAAACGGCTAAAACAATTACTGTTCGACTTTGTTCTGATTTTTCACCTTGCCAAAACCTTTGGACTGTTAAGAAAAATGGTGAAAAAGGTGGAATAATTAAAACATTCCGCAAATCTACCAGACTTTATGGTATCGCTTAATGGCAAAGCGATTTGAAAAAGCAAGGGAGTACACGGAAAAATATAAAGATGTGTTGCTTCCTTGCAAGTATTGTAAAAGCACAGATATAGTGATTACGTCACAAAAAATGTTCGGGGATAACAAAAACTATTGGTCGGTGTGTTGCTCGAATATCGGATGCGATTGCACAGGCAACTTTACAAGTGTAAAAAAGGCGATAGAAAGTTGGAATGAACGGCAAGCAGAAAAGAGGTGACAAAATGCATAACTACGAAACAAGACCGAAAAAGACAGAACATCTCCACACACGTATAACAAGTGAAACGAGGTCAGCTCTCGATATGTTGGCGGAAAAGCACAAGATTTCCGCATCAGCAGTCATTGATATGTTGATAGCGGAAGAAGTCAAGAAAATTGAGAAAGGAGAAGAAACAACGGATGTTAAAGAAACGTTGGTAGAGTTGATACTCAATGTTGATAACGATGAAAATCTCGGCTGGTATGATTTGTATGACTTAACGCACGAAAAAACGGGGTGTGCAAAATATTTTGCAGATTACCTCATTGCCCACGGCGTAACAGTGAAGGAGGAGTAGGCATTGAAAGGATATATCGATAGTTTTGGACGTGATTGTTCGCCTTGTAAAACTTGTAAACATTATCAAAAAATGACTGTTGAAAGTCCTTGTTATTCTTGCATTGATAATGTTGATTTAGCGTTGCACAAGCCAAATTGTGAAACGGAATTTGCCAATTACGAGGCAAACTTTGCCGAAAGGAGAATAAACAATGGATATTAAGGAAAATTTGGTGGAGTTGCTGGATGTTATTATTCAGCCGGGACAAAAGACACTTGGTGATATTGCCGAATATCTTATCGCCCACGGCGTAACGGTGCAGGATTGGATTTCGGTCAAGGATAGGTTGCCAGAGGAAAAAGTGAATTGTATCGTACATTACAAACACGCTTATTGCAAAAATGACGATTATTGGGCGATAGGTATAGCATCTTATGTTGATGAAATACAAGAATTTGTTGGAATAGACACTCGATATTATGTAATCACACATTGGATGCCGTTACCTCAACCGCCGAAAGGAGAATAAGTGATGAATAAATTCAGCGTAAGCACCACAAAAGGCTTCTTGAAATTAGAAAATGTTTTTCATGTGTTTTTGAACAGCGATTATCGTTGTCTAACGGTTATGTATAAGTCAAACAATGAAGATGAAAAAATTCACATTCCTATAAGTGAAATAATCGAATTTAATATTGAATAATTTCCAAAAATCTGTTGACATTCGGCAGGGGATGTGTTATAATTAAGTAAAGGTTGATAGTATGTCGGTGCTGTCAATCAGTAATCAAATATTATCAGCCTATAGCCTCTGCAATGACGATGCCGACACATCCGAGTTGCAGGGGATTTTATTTTAAGATGAGGTAAGCAATGGCAGAAAAAAGCACGTTCATAAAGTTGGATAGAAACATCCAAAACTGGCGATGGTATCAATGCCCGAACACATTCAGAGTATTTGTCCACATCTTGTTAAATGCAAATGTTGAAACGCATGATTTTATGAATACGACAATTCACCGTGGCGAGATGGCTACATCGTATGCGAAGTTAGGCGATGCTCTTAACTTAACAGGTCAGCAGGTCAGGACAGCTATTTCTCACTTGAAGTCAACAGAAGAAATAACAGTCAAACAACACTCAAAATTCCTGATTATATCGGTACTTAACTATGCGAAGTACCAAGACAGATTAACAGTCAATCAACAGGCAGATAACAGGCAAATAACACCCAATCAACATTCACTTAACAGTCAGTTAACAGTCAATCAACAGTCAGTTAACAGTCAGTTAACAACAATTAAAGAATGTAAAGAAGTAAAAGAAGTAAAAGAATGTAAAGAAGGTAAAGAAAGTAAAGAAGTAAGGCAGGCAACAGCGACAACAACAACAGAAGCAGACCTTGTTGATTTATACGGCTATTCCGTTGTCGAGGATTACAAAAAGCGTTTTACCGACTTTTGCAACAGAACAGGTGCAAATCACCTTGACTGCATTACAACAATAACGAAGTGGATAAGAGAAGACGGAGTAAAGCCGAAGCCTAAGGATTTGATGAGCAGTTTTAATTTGTCCGCTGTTGACGAGATGATTTTAGCACAATACGGGATTTAAGGAGAAAGTTATGGAAAAGAAAGAATTATTAAGGAAATTGTCGTGCGAATATCGATTCTTGAAAATGCAAGCGGCAGGGCATCTAAACGAAGAAAGAAAAAAAGAATTGTTGATGTGTTCGGATGTTTATTTGCTTTGTTTGTGCATTGCGGAAGAAAGCAAATTACCCGAGCCGATTGGAAGGGAAGAGGCTTTGGAATGGGTGGAAGAAGAAATCGCATCTTATGAAAGAGCGATAAGAGTTTGGGGCGAAAAAGAAGTATGGAACGAAAACAAAACGCTTCTTGAAGAATGCAAAAAGATATTGAAAGGAGAGGAATTGAAATGACAGAACTTTCATTTAATCAACAGAAAAAGTTAATAGACATTGCAACTTCTACCGCTAATAAACTTGCTGATTGGTCTTTCCTTGAAGAAGTCAAGATTGACAATGAGTTTATGAAGCATTTTGAGTTTATGGTGAGAGAAATACTAATCGGCGTTTTCCATTACAAATATGGTAGAGAAGTGGAAATAATGTCAAGAAGCGAAGAGATAAAGATAGCCGAAGCCCCTACTGTTGATGTGAATACGGCGATGCTACATGCGTCGAATAAGGTGGGAATTAAAATTACATTGGATACAGTGGTAATGTTTGCGGCGTTATTAAAACGTAAGATAAAACCCGAAGACTGCGGCAAAGACGTAATGAGGAAGATTGATTCGCTTGTTGAAACGTTCAGAGAAGTAGCAGAACAGGAGGAAGAGAAATGAGTAAATCGGTGTTAATCAGCATACAGCCTAAATGGTGTGAGCTTATCGCAAGCGGCGAAAAGACGGTTGAGGTAAGGAAAACCAAGCCAAAACTTGAAACGCCGTTTAAGTGCTATATCTACGAAACCAAAAAGAAAATAAATCCTTGGTGTAATGGGAAGGGCAAAGTAATAGGCGAGTTTGTGTGTTCAAATATAGCAAAAGGCACATCACAGTTCGGTTCTTGCTTGACAATGCAAGAAATATCCGAATACGCAAACAATAAAGAGGTTTATGGTTGGTGTATATCCGACCTTAAAATCTATGACAAGCCGAGAGAGTTAAGTGAGTTTTATAAGCCTTGTGTGTATGGTGAGGATAGTGACGTGTCTTGTTTTCTTTGTGTTAAATCGGGATACAGACCCGATATGCACATTGATTGTTTTAATAAGGTTGCAAGACCGCCAGTATCGTGGTGCTATGTAGATGAGGTGTAAGAATGATTAAGTGTTATTGTGATTATTGTAAGAAAGAGATAGAAAGCTCCGACAAGCACGTGAATCTTAATTTTAATGCTTTTGGTTGCACAGGCTTTACGACCGATAAAGAATATCAGTTTCACATTGAGTGTGCTACAAGAATACAAAACAAAATTGAAGATATTTTGAATCGGAAAGGAGATGTGGAAGAATGACAGAAACAAAAGTATATTGCGACCGCTGCGGAAAAGAGTTGAGCCACAAGTTTGACTATACTGGAAGAATAATAAAAGTGTCTCACGTGGAATTTGTTACTGATTTATGTGCAGATTGTTTTAACTTGTTTTGTGAAAACACAAACGAGTTTTTACGAAGGAAAGGCGGTAATGAAGAATGACAAATCGTGAAAGGCTCATATCGTTATTGGAGTCGGATTTATATGATGAAGATATAGCGGATGTTATATCCGATGAGCTTATGAGCATAACAGACGAGGATGATATAAGCATAGCCGTTATATGTGGGAATGATAAAAAGTTGTTAGCGGAATGGCTTGGAAAGGAGTAGGGAGAATGAAATATAAGGAATTTGTTGATTGGTGCAATGAAAGAGCTTGTGATGGTCGATGGGATATAGAAACAGCTATATTCTGCGGTAGAGTTATAGATTTTATGAGTTCTGTACCATTCTGGAAAAGAAAAATAATTTGGGAAAAATTAAAAAACAAAGTTGCAATCGTTGTTTCCGTCACAAACGCTCAAATCAAAGAAATAACAGAACGGCAGATACCAAGAAAACCTGATTATGAAGACAATGACGCCAAATGCCCTGTTTGCGGTCACGAATTTGAAAACAACGTAAACGACTGGGGATGTAGCTTCTGTCAGGATTGTGGACAACAGCTCGACTGGAGCGATAGTGAATGAGCGTATATAATCCTGTTCTGTGGGATTATTGCTCGTGTTGTGGCAGAAGAATCGAAGTCGGTGATATTTGTTATGAAGTAGCCGAACAATCTTTCTGTACTCAATGTGTTGTGAAAATCGAAACAGGAAATCCCATTGTGCAAGAGCAGAAGAAGGAAAGCAAGCGTAAAAGGAAAAGGCGAAAGCCTGCAATATCTGTTGAAATCTGCCCGAAGAAAGACAGATGCAAGCATAAGAACGCTTGCCAGTATAATTATAATCCCGTATCGCCCTATTTTTTATGCTATGAAAGAGAGAAAAATGATAACAAGAAGAAATCCTGATTATGATAAGTACCGAGAAATCACAGAAGCTGTGCAAAAAAACGATGGTTATTGTCCTTGTGCGATTGAGAAAAGCGAAGACACCAAATGTCCCTGTAGAGCTTTCATGGAGCAAGAAACGGCAGGGGAATGCCATTGTGGGCGATTTATAAAAGATTATGAATATGTTTGAGAAGCTGTGGTTGTTGTTTGTTTTGCTCTGCGTTTGTGTGGGTGCGGAAGACGATGATTATTGAAAGCGAGGTGAGTAAGGATGTATGACGAAAAAAGATTTATCCCCGTAAGCGACAGAAAGTATTACTATGAGCTTGACGGAATCAGACTCGTAATCGAGGATGATAAAATCGTAGGTTGGTATCGCCCCGACATAGAGCCTATTGACACGGAATAAAAAAAGGGGTATAATTAAAAAGGGCGGTGCGAATTTCGGCAACAGTCGAGGCTTGCATCCCCGAAACAATGTGATGTAGCCAAGCGGTAAGGCAACGGACTTTGACTCCGTCATTCGTGAGTTCAAGTCTCACCATCACAGCCAATGGTTTGTTCATAGTTTTACTCCTTTCACAAAAAACAAGCGGTGATGTTTCTGCAAGCAGTTTTTGTAGCCGTGATATTTTAGGAGGTAATTATGGAGCTTAAAATTGAGTATTTGCCGATTAAGGCATTGAAGCCGTATGAAAAGAACACACGAAAGCATACCGACTATGATGTGGGAGAAATTGCAAAGTCTATCACGGAATGTGGATTCAACGACCCTATTGGTGTATATGGTGAAAGCTTAATAATCGTGGAGGGACACGGAAGGCTTTTAGCGGCTAAAAAGTTAGGAATGAAAGAAGTACCGTGCATCCGTCTCGACCATATGACAGACGAGCAACGCAGAAAATACGCAATTCTTCATAACAAAACCGCTGAACTGTCAACTTTTGATTTTGATAATTTGGCTTTTGAATTGGCTGAATTGGATTTGAGCGATTTTGACTTTGACTTCGGAATCGAGAACGAGGGCGAGGTTTATTCACCCGATGAATTTGGCGATGATTTTACATTGCCCGATGGCGATAAACCCGAAATCTGCCAAATGACATTTACGCTCCACCAACGGCAAAAGGAATTGATTGAATACGCAATCAGCGTTGTAAAGGACGATGCAAAGGAAACATTTGGCAACACAAACGGAAACGGAAACGCATTGTATGAGGTTGTTAAGCAATGGGCAGAGCTAAAGAAATAATTGTTAAGGTCATACCGAGTAAAATTGCTATTCCGTTTATTAAGAAACACCATTACAGCGGAAAGGTAGTCAATAATAGTTGCCTCCATTTTGGAGCGTTTCTTGATGGCAAATTACACGGTGTAATGTCATACGGACCGAGCCTTGATAAATCAAAAATGCTTGGGTTGGTGGAAGGCACTGGTTGGAATGAGTTTCTCGAACTCAACCGAATGGCATTTGATGAATATTTGCCGAGAAATGCGGAAAGTTTTTGCATTGCGAAAAGCATTAAACTGATAAAGAAGAACGCTCCGCAGATTAAATGGATTGTATCGTTTGCTGACGGCTGTTCCTGCGGTGATGGCACAATATACCGAGCAAGCAATTTTGTTTTAACGGACATTAAACCAAACTATAACCTCGTGTTGCTTCCGAATGGCGAAAAGATACACAAGATGACGCTCGAAAGTAATCCTACCACTCCACGAAAAGAACTGGGGGGGCGTTGCTATTATGATATTACGGGCGGCAAATTTGATTTTAAGAAATATGTTGAATATGTAAACGGCGAGATACTGAAAGGCTTTCAGTTGCGTTATGTTTATTTCATTGATAAGCGTTGCAAAGAAAAACTGACCGTTCCAATTATTCCGTTTTCAAAAATTGATGAAATGGGGGCTGGAATGTACAAGGGCGAAAAGGTAACGCAACAGGAAAGGCACATAATGAAAGAGGGTGAATAAATGCCCAACAAAAGACCACCCAATGCCGAGCAGACACAATTCCGAAGCGGTGCTGAAGCGGTGGAAAATGGGCAAAAAGGTGGAGTTGCATCAGGCGAAGCAAGGCGTAACAAAAAATTACTCCGTGAGTGTCTGGAAATCCTGCTTGAAAAGGAAATGACCGACAAAAGCGGTAAGACAATGTCAGGTGCTGAAGCTCTTGCAACAAAGCTGTTTGCAGAGGCGATGAAAGGCAATGTAAAAGCGTTTGAGGTATTGCGAGATACGGCAGGGCAAAAGCCTGTTGAAAAAATCGTTGTTTCGGAAATAGACAGCGATGTTATTGAAGAGGTAGAAAGAATGGTAAATGATGAAACCGATTGAATTATGGCAAGGTGATTGTCTTGAATTGATGAAGAACATTCCCGATGGGTCGGTGGATTTGGTGCTGACTGACCCTCCGTATGGCACTATGAAAGGTGCGGCGCTTGATGGGTGGAAAAATCAAACTACCGAGTTGGATAGGTCTGGACTGAAAGTAAAACAAATAAACGAGTTGCTTGGAACAAGCACTATGGCAAGCCACTATTTCCGTGCTGGGTGTCAGTTTGTTCTACCGACAAAAGAGAAATACGAAAAACTGCAAACGACTGGTTTTTGGCAAAGACCTTACAAAGAACTGAAAGAAAAAACAATTCCTGTTTTCAATCTTTGGCAAGGTGGCAAATCAAAGTCAAATGTGCTTGAATACAAGAAAGACAATGACGGCTATCATCCAACACAGAAACCCGTTGCACTTTTGGAAGATTTGATACAGACCTATTCCAACGAGGGAAATACTGTCCTTGACTTCACAATGGGTAGCGGTAGCACGGGCGTGGCTTGCGTGAATACAAACCGCCACTTTATCGGCATTGAGCTTGATGAGGGTTATTTCAACATAGCCAAAAAGAGAATTGAGGAAGCTTGTCTGTGAGGGGGTGGTTAAATAATGATGAGAAGAGATGCTGTCAACTTTTTAGTAAGCAAACCTTATAAGCTCGGTCATTTGTTAGGCTTTACTAAATTAACCGAGCTTCACAACGAGTGGATTATAGATATGCTTAAAGGAAAAGAAGATAAAACATTACAGGCTCATCGTGGTTAGGCTCGTTTAAAACTACGTGTGTGTCGATTGCTCTTGCTTTAATCGTTGTTTTGTTACCAAATCTGAAAACATTATTCATCCGTAAGACCGATGATGATATAAAAGAAGTCATTGCACAAGTGAAAAAAATTCTTGAAAGTCAGCAGATGCGGTATTTTGTCAAATGTATCTACGGAGCGGATTTAAAGTTGACAAAGGCAAACACAAACGAAATCAGCACCAATCTATCAACCGATATAAAAGGCACTTCACAGCTTGTCGGACTTGGTATAGGCTCATCTTTAACGGGTAAGCACTTTGACCGAATATTCACGGACGATATCGTAAACCTGCAAGACCGAATGTCAAAAGCGGAGAGAGATAGAACGAAGAGCATCTATCAAGAATTGCATAACGTAAAGAACAGAGGCGGTAGGATATTCAATACAGGCACACCGTGGCACAAAGACGATTGTTTCACGTTGATGCCGAATCCCGAAGTATACGACTGCTACCACACAGGATTGATTAATCATGATGAGCTTGAAAGCATAAAGGGACAAATGACCGCTTCTCTCTTTGCCGCTAACTATGAGCTACGGCACATAGCCGCTGAAGATGTGATTTTTACATCTCCACAGAAAAATGCAGAGCCGCATCTTGTCGAGCAAGGTATATGTCACACGGATGCCGCCTATGGTGGCGAAGACTATACAGCGTTTACCATAGCACGTAAGTATAACGGCAAAATTTACGTTTTCGGCAAATTATGGCATAAACACATAGACGATGTACAAGGCGAAATCAAGCGGTATATAGAGCAATTTAACGCAGGTGTGATGTATTGCGAAAACAATGGTGATAAGGGATATTTGGGTAAGGAGTTCAGGCGAAACGGCATCAGAGTAAGCATATACCACGAAAATATGAATAAGTTTATCAAGATAACAAGCTATCTGAAAGCCTGTTGGAAGGATGTTGTTTTTGTTGCAGGAACAGACGAGGAGTATATAAATCAAATCTGTGACTATAACGAGAATGCGGAACACGATGACGCTCCTGACAGCCTTGCAAGTGTTATCAGAAAGCTATGGAATAAGAGCGAAGATACAAGTAATTACAAGCCGATTTTCGCATAATGGGGGCAAAAATGATAATTAAGAATTGTACAGTCTGCGGCAAGGAGTTTGAGGCGAAGCAGAGTAATTTTGTTTACTGCTCGGTAGAATGCAGAAGGATAGGTAGAAACAAAGTCCATTTGAACTATGTCGATAAAAACAAATACAAGATAAGAAAGCGTTGTCGGGATAGATGTCGGGAAAAGTCAAGGCAGAATTTACCGCCTTGTCGAATCTGTGGGAATCCTGTACCGAAAGAGTGGACAGGAACGAGGTATTCACAGAGCTTTTATCACCTTGAATGCATAGCGGAAAAAGTGAAAAGCCTGTTAAATAAGCGAGGAACAGACGAATACCGTGAGATAATGAAGCTTGCAAGTAATCACGGAATAACGAAAAAGGACGTCTTGGAGTGGGTGCAATGAGTGGAGAATTTGACAAAAAAGCATATAGCAAAAAGGTATATGATTCCCGAAAAGAAATTGGATTGTGTACAAGATGCGGCAAAGAAAACGACAATTTTCCTTTGCTTACTTGCAAAAATTGTTCCGAAAAAAGAAAGCATCAAAGACAGCAAGTAAAAAATTACTACGAAAATCACGGACTGTGTAACATCTGTGGAAAAGAAAAAATGGAAAACAGCAAATTCTGTTTTCGCTGTTGGGAAACAATGTACGATGCAAAGCAGAAGAGACGGGAAAAGATGACCGCTGAAGAAAAAGAGTCGGAAAGAGTAAAAGCTAATTCTCGGAACCGAGAGAGGAAGAAAAAAGCTCTTGAAAACGGCATATGTTATTATTGCTTGAAAAGGAAAGCTCTTGAAGGTAGGCGAGAATGCCTTGATTGTTTGGCAAAAATACAAAAAGAATCTGCAAGAAGAATGCAAGAGAAAAAAGTAATACGTGACAACAAACGAGAATACAGGCTGAAAAACAATCTTTGTACAAGATGCGGAGAGTCTGCAAAAGAAGGGTACAAAGTATGCGAGAGACATTATCTAATCAGCTTTGAAAACCAAAAGAAAGTCAAGAGAGGCAAGGAAAAAACAAATGGCTGATAAAGTTACAGACGGACTAAAGCACGATGGCGGTAAATATAGGCTTGACCTTGTACCGCCTGAAATTATAGAAGCAGTCGGGGGCGTAATGACACACGGAGCGGAGAAGTACGGCGAAGGGAGTTATCGCAGGGTAGAGCCAAAGCGGTACAGGGCGGCACTTATGCGACACATCTGTAAATGGATGAAAAATCCGCACGGACTTGACGAGGATAGCGGACTTCCACATTTATGGCACGTAGCCTGTAATGTGGCGTTTTTGCTTGAATTAGATACAAGAAAGGATGATAACAATTAGGACTTATCAGGATTTATTGGTGGTAGGCGAAGCAGAAAGCAGACGAATGGAATTTATCGAGTCTGCAATAACAGAACATAAGCACAGCGGTATGTATGCGGTAGCAAGAGATTCGGAGCTATATGCAAGCGGTAGAAATGTAACGATTATGCAATATCAAAAATTGCTTTATACCATTTCGGGCAATGCTATCCCCGACAATTTCTCCGCAAATCATAAGTGTGCAAGCGGTTTCTTCAAGCGATTTGTCACACAAGAGGTAGCGTACCTTCTCGGCAATGGCTTAACGCTTGAAAATGAGGAAAACAAGAACAAGCTCGGCAAGGACATTGACAGCAGACTTTACAGAGCGGTTAAATCTGCTCTGATTGAAGGTGCTGTTTTCGGCTTTTTCAACAACGGAGAAGTCGAGTTTTTCAAGCTGACCGAATTTGTACCGCTATATGACGAGGAAAACGGCTCACTTATGGCAGGCATCCGCTTTTGGCAGATAGACGATAATAAGCCGTTAAGAGCTACGCTATATGAAGTTGACGGATTAACGGAATATATCCGCAGAAACGCTGAACAAATGCAGGTGCTGAAGGAAAAGCGACCTTACATACAGAAGATTGTTTCAAGCATTGCGGACGGCGATGTTATCTACGATGGCGAAAATTATCCGTCTTTCCCTATCGTTCCGTTATGGGCGAATACAGAAAAGCAAAGCGAAATCGTAGGCAAGCGAGAACAAATTGACTGCTATGACCTTATCAAGAGCGGATTTGCGAACGACCTTGACGAAGCGGCTATGCTTTATTGGACTATCACTAATGCAGGCGGTATGACCGATATGGATTTAGCCAAATTCAAGCAGAAAATGGCTACAATCAAGGTGGCGAATATCGACAATGGGGATGAAGGCTCAAGAGCAGAAGCCCATACGGTAGATTTACCCTATCAAGCGAGAGAAGTATATCTGACAAGGCTTGAAAAAGACTTGTACAAGGATTTTATGGCTCTTGACGTAGAGCAAATCGCCGCAGGAAATGTAACCGCTACACAGATAGAGGCGGCTTACGAGCCGTTAAACGAGAAATGCGATGAGCTTGAATTTTGCATCATAGAATTTCTCAACGGCATTTTTGCTATTGCAGGAATTGATGATAATCCGACTTTTACAAGGTCGCAAATTTCCAACCGCACAGAGCTTATCGAAAATCTGTTACAGTCTGCTGAATATCTTGGCAACGATTATGTAACGGAAAAGCTCCTTGCATTGCTCGGAGATGCTGACAGGGTAGAGGAGATTATCAAGGGCAATATAGCAACAGAAATGGATAGATTTAACGCTGATACAGAACAAGTGGAAGATGTCGCAACTACAGAAGATGCGATAAGCACGGCAGAGGAAACAGTCGGAAAGACTCTGAACGGAGCGCAGACACAAAGCCTTATCGCTGTAATGACTCAATATTCAAGCGGAGCTTTAACCGAAGGTCAGGCGGTAGCGATTATATCAACGTCAATCGGCGTTACAAAGGAAGAAGCAAGAGCAATAATTAGGGGTGAATAATAGATATGGCAGATAAAGCACACATTTTAACCGATAAAAAATTGGCAGAAATGGAAAAGCATTTGTCTGCCATTTATCGTAGAGCAGAAAAAGAATTAGGTGAGAGTTGGAAAAAGTATTTATCGGAGTCTACAGCGGAAATAGACGAATTGCAAAAAGCCTACGATAAGGCAAAGCAGGGCGGAGATAAAGCGGAAATAAAGAAAAAGGGTGTGGCTTTATCGAGGGCAAAGAAAAAACATACCGTGCAAAACAAGTGGTACAAGGAGAGAACGGAACAGCTTGCAAGAGATATTGCAAATGTCAACCAAACGGCTTTAGCTTACATCAACGGACAATTACCCGAAGTATATTCACTGAATTATAACGCTATAGCTCCTGATGTGGAAGGTATGGGCGGATATTCTTTTTCCCTTGTCGATGCTGATACAGTCCGCAATCTGTCTTTGTCTGATGATAGCCTTTTGCCGACAAAGGAGCTGAATATTCCGAAAGATGTTCGGTGGAATGTCCGCAAAATGAATGCCGAAGTGCTACAAGGCATTTTGCAGGGCGAAACAATGGATGAAATCGCAGGCAGAATGTCAAAGGTTTTCGGTATGAATGAAAACTCTGCTATCACAAATGCGAGAACAATGGTAACAGGTGCGGAAAACAAAGGCAGAATGGATAGTTACACAAGAGCAGAGGCAGATGGAATAATCCTTGACAAGCAATGGATAGCCACGAATGACCGCAGGACAAGACATTCACACAGAAACAAGCCTGAAGGAGTGGGAAGCGAAATCGTAGGAGCACAAGAACCGTTTTCCAATGGTCTGATGTACCCGGGCGACCCAAACGGAGAGCCGTCCGAGCTGTATAATTGCCGCTGTACTGTTGTTTCGATTGTAAAGGGATTTAAAAAACGAGGTAAAAAATGAGCGATTACACATACAAAGACAACACACAGGAAGTTCTTTCCGCTTTAGAACACGCTATCGGAAACGGCTTAACCGCTATAGGGTTCACGGCAGAAAGACACGCAAAAGAAATCATATCTGAAGAACAAGCCGTTGACACAGGCAGACTTCGTAATAGCATCACTTTTGCTATTAGTGGCAAAAAGGCAAATATACAGAGTTACAAAGGCGACCACGGAGAAGATGGCGGTACTTATAGCGGTACTGCTCCTGAAAGCAAAGATAAATGCGTTTACATTGGGAGTGGGGTAAAATATGCCGTTGGGATTGAGTTAGGGATTCACCGAAAGAAAGGTGCTGTGCATATGCTACAAAGAGCGGCAACAGAACACACAGAAGAATACAAGCAGTTGATGGAAGATGCGATAGAGTCAGCGGAGGAATAAAATGACAGTAAATATTTTAGGGACAGAATACAAAATCATAGTCAAAAATTACGATGAAGAGGAAGCATTCAGCAAAAACTCTTATAGTGGTTTTTGCAATGGGTACAAAAAAGAAATCGTGCTTTGTGATATGCACACCTTTAAGGGATGGGAAAACGAGGATGAAGAAACTATAGTAAACTGCCATAAGCAAGACCTACGGCACGAAATAGTACACGCCTTTTTCTATGAAAGCGGATTGTGGGACAATTCTTGCTGTGGCGGTGCTTGGGCGAAAAATGAAGAAATGGTGGACTGGATAGCGTTGCAGGGAGAAAAGATTTACGAAGCTTGGAAAAGTTGCGATGCTATCTCTTGACAAATCTTTTCTTTTGTGATACAATGATAGTGCAGATTGGTTCTCCTTAATATCCCTCATTTATTTATCTCTGTACGCCCTTGCCGTAAAAAGCAGGGGCGTTTTTCTTTGGGTATTGACAAATAGAAAAAGTTGTGTTATACTATAGGCGAAAAATCTGAATGGCAAAGCACAGCCACCGAAGGAAAGGAAGATGACTTATCGCACTCACAAGAAAAATGCTTAAAGCAATGGGAATCGAAGAAGAAAAGATTGACCAAATAATAGAGGCTCACGCTGAAACGGTTGATAGCTTAAAAGAAGAGCGTAACAACTACAAAGCGGATGCTGAAAAACTTGCCGATGTTCAAAAGGAATTGGACAGGGCAAAAGAACAACTCGCAAAGAAAGGCGAGGGCGAAACTGTGGCTAAAGATGAGTATGACAAGTTACAGAAGGAATATGCAGACTATAAGAACGATGTTAAGGCGAAGCAGACAAAGGCGGCAAAGGAAACAGCTTATAGAGAGCTGTTAAAGTCTGTCGGAGTAGGCGAAAAGCGTATAGCAAGTATTCTGAAGGTAACGGATATCGAAGCCATCGAGCTTGACAAAGACGGAAAAATCAAGGATGCAGAAAAGCATACTGAAGAGGTCAAGAGTGAATGGGCGGATTTCATCGAAACGCAGTCGCAACAGGGCGTGAAAACATCCAATCCCCCTGCTAATAACGGCAAGGGCGGTACAATGACGAAAGAACAGATACTGGCGATTAAGGATGGTGGCTTACGCAGACAAGCCATTGCAGAAAATCCGCATCTGTTCGGATTAGAAAACAAATGACGAAAGGAAAATGACAAATGGCGGCTGAAACAAATACAATTATGCAGACAGACCTTGCAAGAGTTAGAATGGTAGATTTTAACTTACAGTTTACAGGCTCTGTGAGAAAATTAATTGAGGCTCTCGGCGTTACAAGAAAGATTGCAGTACAGGAAGGTTCTGTGCTTAAACAGCTAAAGGTTACAGGCACTCTCCAAAGCGGAGAAGTAGCAGAAGGCGAGCTTATCCCTCTTTCCAAGTATCAGACCACAGATGTTATTGTTGGCGAAATCAAGCTGAACAAGTGGAGAAAGGCAACAACAGCCGAAGCTATTGGCAAGGGCGGTTATGACCAAGCAGTCGGAGCAACTACCGATAAGATGGTTAAGGACATCCAAAAGACCATCAGAAATGGTCTGTTCACCTTTATGGAAAACGGCACAGGTACAGCGGCAGGCTCTTCACTTCAGCCTGCACTTGCAAACGCTTGGGGACAACTCGCAGTTCTTTTTGAAGACGATGCAGTAGAAACTGTATATTTCCTTAATCCCCTTGATGTTGCTGACTACCTCGGCACAGCAAATATCGAGATGCAGACAGTTTTTGGTATGAACTATGTTGAAAACTTCCTCGGTCTTGGTACTGTATTTTTCAATAGCTCTGTTCCGAAGGGCAAGTTCTTCGCTACTGCAAAGGAAAATATCGTAACATACTACATAAATATGTCAAGTGGCGATATTGCAAGAGCTTTCGAACTTACAACAGACGAAACAGGCTACATCGGCATCAAGGAATATCCTGACGAAGACACAGCAAGAGTTCTTGACCTTGTTATGTCGGGTGTTACTTTCTTCCCCGAGAGAGCTGACGGTATCGTAATCGGTACAATCGGTGCTACAAGTGATGAAGGTGCAGGCGGAGAAGATGCTGGCGGCGATGAGGAGCAGGGTGCATAATGTACACAGTAATTAAGAGATTTGCGGACTTACAAGACAACAGATATGTTTATAACGTAGACGATATTTACCCTCGTGAAGGTGTAAAGCCTACAAAAAAGCGTATCTCCGAGCTTGCAAGCAACAAGAACAAGTTGAAAACTCCTCTTATCGTTGAGATTGAAGAAGTCGAAACAGAGGATATAATCGAATAACGAAAGGCGGCTTTATAATGCTCACGGAAATCTGTGCGGAAATCCGCAACTACTTTGTCGAGGAAATTCGGCAAGGCAATTACAAGATTGTCAACGGCAAGATAGAGCCGCTTGACTTTTTAAAAGAAGGTCAATATTTCCGAATCGTAGGCAGTAGCTTGAATGATGGAGTGTATCAGTACCCCGATTATGCCTTGCCTAACGATGAAGAGTTTGACGGCTCTGTTTGGGCGATGGCTGTGCCTCCGAGCTTTATCGCCCTTGCCGAGTCTATACGAAATTATGCTGAAAGTGACGAGGCAAAGCCTTCCGCTTATACTTCCGAGAGTTTCGGTGGGTATAGTTACACGAAAGCGACAGACTCTAACGGCTTGCCGTTATCGTGGCAAAAGGTATTTGCAAACAAGCTGAATGCATATAGAAGGATGTCGGTGTTATGAGCTTAATATCGAGTGCAATGGAAGATGTTGTACTGCTTGAAAAAAGAAGCGTATCGGATGGCGAAGGCGGTTTTATTGTTGAGTGGGAAGAAGGAGCAGTCTTTCAGGCGGCTATTACCTTTGATACCTCAATAGAAAGCCGTGTAGCCGAGGTGCAGGGAGTTAAGAGCAGATACACGATAACTACAAGCAAGAATGCAAAGTTAGAGTATCACGATGTAATCAAGCGTTTATCTGATGAAAAGATATTCCGCATCACTTCTGATGGCGATGATAAGCAAACTCCCAATGTAGCATCATTCCAGTTTTTGCAGGTAACAGCGGAGGAATACAAGATATGACCAAAGAAGCGGCGATTTTTCAATTTTGGGGACAATTTCTCCCTGCTTATGAAGAAAATACAATCCATTCAGGCAAAGACCTGAATGGAAAGGTAGTCACTTTCCCATACATAACTTATCAGGTAGTTACAGACAACTTTGATAGTGAAGTGCCTATGACCGCTTCTGTATGGGATGAGTCAACGTCTTGGAGCAATATAAACAGAATTGCAAGAAACATGTCCGAAACCATAGGCGATGGCTTGTTCATTAAGTGCGATGGTGGAAAGATATGGATAAAAAAAGGCACTCCGTTTGCTCAAAATATGGGTGATGAGAGTAACAACCTTATAAGGCGAAAATATTTAAATATAACAGCAGAATTTCTGACTTTAAACTGAAAGGAGATTGCAGAAAATGGGTAGATTTTCAAAAATTCCCGAAACTACATTTGACGAGTTACAAGTTGATGCAGGTGTGCTTTTAAAGGGTTTTAACCCTGCCGAGCCTACTCTTGACAATGCGAATATCATTTGTGCAACAACAGGCGGTATAAATCCTGTATGTACTCCTACTTTTGCTGACTGGGGAGCAGATATAGACAACTGCCCCGAAAACACAAAGGAACTGAAGGAAATCACAGGCTACACTTGTTCTTTAGGCTTTACTGCTTTAACTGTGACCGCTGAAACAATCAGAATGGCACTCGGTGCGGCTGATATTGAGGCAGAAACAGGAAAGATAACACCTCGTCACGAACTTGAAGACGAAGATTTTGCTGATGTTTGGTGGGTGGGCGATATTTCAGACGGTGGCTTTGCCGCTATCTGTTTAAAAAATGCTTTATCCACAGGCGGTTTTAGTCTTCAGACTACTAAGGCAGGTAAGGGACAAGTAAGTGTAACACTTACAGGACACTATTCAATCGAAGCACAGGATGATGTGCCTATGGAATTTTATGTAATTAAGGGCAACGAAGCCTAAACAATAAACGGAGGTATCGACAATGAAGTTATCACAATTGTCAACAGACAAAAGCTTTGATGTTCTTTGTGAGCTTTCTATCTATTGCGTAAATATCGTTGCAGATGAAGAGCTTATGAACACAATCTTTTCTGAATTTGTGGAAAAAGAAGGTAAGACAAGGTTACAAGCAATAATCGAGGCTTGTTCTGACAAGCTCATATCTATGATACCGCTTTTGTTAAAAAAGCATAAATCTGACGTGCTTGGAATTGTAGCCACGCTCAACGAAATGACCGTTGAAGAGGTCGGAGAGCAAAATATTATGGTTACAATGAAGCAAATCAAGGAGATAATTCAGGATAAGGAATTTGTCGATTTTTTCAAATCGTGCGGAGATACAGAGAACGAGTGACCGAAGCTCTTCTATTTTCGCAGTATAAAAAAATGAGTTGCAGAGGGCTGATTCTCGCCTTGCCTATGATTATAAAAAGGCAAGATGAAGGGTTAGCTCTTCGTTTATATGTCACAGATTGCTTGCAAACCATCACCGAAAACACGGCTAAAAAAATTGGTGGAAAGTATGTAAAAATGCGATATGCCGATATCATTAAGCCGCAGAAGGTGGAAACACGGACGGCAGAGCAGATTATAAGCGAAATGCAAGAAAAAATGAATAAAATGGGCGGTGATTGATATAAATTTATTTGATTTATTTGTTCGCATTGGCGTAAAAGACGAGGCGAGCGATAAAGTAAGCGAGATAACAAGCAAACTCGGAAACGGTTTGAAAACTGCCGCCAAAGTCGGATTAGCGGCTGTCGGGGCGGCGGCTACTGGCATTGCCACGTTATCGGGTATGGCGATAAAGAATTTTGCCGAATATGAGCAACTTGTCGGAGGCGTTGATACGCTTTTTAAGGGTGCAAGCAAAAAGTTGCAAAAGTACGCCTCCGAGGCATATCGCACAGTCGGAATGTCGGCAAATGATTATATGTCGAATGTAACTTCCTTCTCGGCGGCTCTTATCAATGCTCTTGGCGGTGATACGGAGTTAGCGGCAGACAAGGCAAACAAAGCTATGACGATTATGTCCGATAATGCTAACAAGATGGGTACAGATTTGCAAAACGTTGTCGACACCTTCCAGTCATTAAGCCGTGGCAATTTTGCTATGCTGGACAATTTAAAGCTCGGCTACGGAGGAAGTAAGGCGGAGCTTGAAAGATTGCTTGCTGATGCGGAAGCATATAAATCAGCTATGGGCGAGATAGTCGACTATGATATATCCAATTTTGCAGATATAATTGATGCTGTCGGGGTTATACAAGATAAGCTCGGAATAACTGGAGCGACTGCACAAGAGGCGGCAGGGACTATAAGCGGCTCGTTCTCAATGATGAAGTCCGCTTGGAAAAATCTTGTAACAGGTATTGCGGCTGATGACCTCGATTTTGACGAACTTGTCGACAATTTTGTTTATTCTGTGGATGCCGTTGCAGATAACCTTCTGCCGAGAATCGAAAAAGCAATAAACGGAGCAAGCAAGCTGATAAGCAAACTCTTACCGAAGATATTGCAGAGAATACCGCAGATTCTTAAAGATAATCTCCCTGTGCTTCTCGGTGCAGTAGGCGACATAATACAGGCAATATTACCTGTAATTCGTGAATCTTTACCTGTTCTTCTCGATGCGGTGCTTATGCTTGTAGATATGATAATTGACAATGCAGATGAGTTTACCGAGGCGGCAGTAGAAATAGTGCTTGTCTTAACGGAAGGACTTTTCAACGCTCTTCCTCGTCTGCTCGATAGAATCCCTGAATTATGCGACAAGATTATTACAGGTATCATAAGCGGATTGACAGGACTTTCCCCTGAAGTCGCAGGAGTTTTTGGAGATATAGGAGCAAATGCTTTAAATCAATTCACAACGCCGCTGAAAACTATACAAGCCTTTTTATCAGGAGATTTGGCAAAGGCTGTGCAGATAGGCGGAGAGGGATTTATCGGCTCTGTTCGTAATTTATTTAACATCATAGACGGAATTTTCGGCACAAATCTTTCCAAATGGTATGATGACGTTTATAATTTCTGGTTTGATGCAGGTGCGAAGCTCTACGAAATGATGAACGCAGGTCAGATAGAGGAAACAGAACTAAAAACTCGCACATCTGCCGCAAGACAGAATACAAGGTTAGCGGCAAATGAGTATATGCGACAAGGATATTCGCCTGAAGAAGCACTTGAAATGGCGAAAAAGGAAAATCTCAAAACTTCCGAGGACATCTACGCTTGGGATAAATGGGGCGGATATGATGTCAACGAAGCTTATAACAATCTCTATGCAAGCGGACAAATTGAAGGCACAGACAGAAGCTATTTTTCAAATTCGTTTGCATCAGAAACAGCATCCGCATATCCCGAGCCAGTCAATATCTCTGTGCAGTTAAGAGGCGGTACAGAAATCGGCAGAGCGTTCATAAGCGATATGAACTCGGCAAGAAGAGTAGACGGCTCTTCGATATATGCTAATTAAGAAAGGCGGTACAAAAATGAAATATTTCTTTAAAATCAACGATACGGAATTTTCAAATTGTTCCGCCTTATCGGTTGCAGATGTGTACAGAGGCGAAACAAAGAAACAAACGCTTTCAGGAACGCTTTTGTACGATAGGATTGGCAATGCAAAGCTACAGGCAACGGCAAAGCTGAATATGATTACAGAAGCAGAAATGCAAGCGTTAAGAGATGCGGTAAGCGATATGACGGCAACAGTCAGCTTTTATCGAGGCTCTGTTCTTGTTGAAAAAACAATGAGAATAGAGCCGTTTACCGAGCCTACGCCAATATATCTGGGCGGAAAATTGGACAATGGTATAATTTACGGCACGTTAAATATTAAGGCGGTGGAATTATGAGAGCGATTTCAGAAAATCTGCTTAACAAAATACAATCAAATACAAGAGCTTATGACATAATGCTTACAGTATATCATAGATATATAGATGCAGACAAAAATATCAGCTTTGATACTTCTACCGATTACTCGTCAAATGCGGAACTGCTCGGTGTTTCAAGCTTACATGGTGCTACTACTGGATATTTACAGCTTGGCAAAACTTTTGTGAGCGAGATTGATTTCTCGCTTACAAAGAATGCCGTTTGCCGTGTAGGTGACAAGGTTAAACTTTGGCTTGACTTTGGCGAAGGCGATACCATAACGCTTGCTACAGCTTATGTCGATACCGTTTCGCACGACCAATGGCAGAGTAACTTTACCGCATATGATAAAATGATGCAGTTAAATAAAGCGTATATATCCGAGTTGACTTACCCTGCATCAGCATCAGCGGTAGTGGACGAGATTTGCGAGCAGACGGGACTTGAATTAGAGCCGTTTGTGTTCGAGTGCAATCCAACGCTGAAAGTTGCTCCCGTATCTCCTAACACAGATTACAACGGCAATTCCGTCTATTATTCATACCGAGAGATACTCGGATATATCGCCCTTGCCAATGCTTCAAATGTGGTTATTGATGAAGAAACGGAAAAACTGAAATTCGTCAAATATACGGATAGTGGCTCTGTCTTTGATTATAACAAGACAATTCGCAGGACTATCAATAATGAAAATTATGTGATAAATGCTATTAAGGTAAGCGATACTGGATATAGCGAAGGAAACGCAAAAGGCGAATTTGAAGTGTTTTTCCCTCTGCAAATTACACAGCCAAAAGAATATATTTATTCTTATCTTACAACTTTCTTTGTTGGACTTTCCTATATCGGTATGACTGCACAAAAGCAAGGCTACGGCATATATCAGATAGGCGATTTAGTCGATTATGCCGATTTTGACGAACAAAATTATACTTTTGCTGTAATGGGTGTAAAGTATGATTTTAGCGGAGGCTATTTTACGGAACAGCTTTATTCCCTTGCTCCGTCAGAAATGGAAGCGGAATATTCAGGCGGCATCTATGTGGGACAAAACAACACGAATATTAAAAATCCCGTTATCATATCAGAAAAAAGCAAAAGCTATTTAAAATATGATTATACTTCAGTCGGCTACATTAAAGGCGATGAAGCAAGTTATGGAAGCGAAGAAAATACCGTTATTAACAACGGGTATTTGTTGCTGAGAAGCTCGCAAGCAATAGACGGAGATTTTGTATATAAAAGAATAGATTTCCCCGTTGGATATAATCTCGAAACAAATGCGGCGGTAAGCGATAAAAGGTCAAAAGTAACTAATGTAGCAATATATTGTCATCTAGCGGAAGTCGATAGCACAGGCGGCAGGGATATAGAAGTTTATGTTAATTTTGTCGATGAAGACGGAGTGCTAGTTGGATATCGCTTCACATACTTTTACGTGGTGTCAGGAGCGGATTGGGGAATTGTTGCAAGATGGGAAAAGTTATATTCTCCCACAGAAGAAAAGCCTTATGGTTATGCAGATATAAGCTTTAATGCTGTATCTTATGTGGAAGGGGAATGGAAACAAGAATACACTACTCTTTATTGCAATGTCGAGATTCCGTTTGCTAATATTAACGAGTATAATATGGCAGTGCAATTAACAAACGTGCCTCTTGAAGTCTACGATGTCACACAAAACGTGATGCAAATAGTAGAAGGTGACAAATATGCAGACCTCCCTGAAATTGGTACTGCTGATACTCTCTATGTGACTTATCAGCCACCTGCTGTATATAAGTATTCAACAGTTACACAAAGTTATTATTGTGTAGGCAGGAATTACAAAGAGATACAAAGAATAGTATCGACTACCAAGCCTGATGATAACGAGGTAGCGACATACAAAGTGCCTATAGTTTTTGATGTCCGCACCAAAGCGGAATGGGAACTCGAAGCAAACACAGTTTTCCCGAAAGGATTTGTAATTTTCGAACAAGAGCCTGAAACAAGAGAGAAAACAAAAATAAAAATTGCAAACGGCATTGACAAGTTAAGCGATTTGGCTTATAATGGTATTGATGAATCCTTGCTCGAAGGGAAAGCGGATAAAACAGAAGTAACTGCACTTCAGAGCGATGTGACGGAGCTGCAGAAGAGCAGAAGAAACTACATATACAATTCCGCATTTCTGTACGGCTCGGACGGATGGGTGCTTGATACAAACTGCGCTGTGGATAAAACCAGGCTGTATAACTGTCATCCTACAGTAAAGCTCAATCAGATGGGACTTTCTGCGGCGGCGTATAACGGCGTATCTTCTACGGCTCTGCCGATAAAGGATAAGTCGGAAATGAAGTCGGGAGAGCTTTGGAACTTCAGTTGTAAATATTATGCCGAGGATATAAGCACCATAGACCAGCCGATTCTCTTTCAGATTCAGGGCATAGCAGAAGGAGCTACGGCACTTTCGGTAATTGCACAGCGTTCTGTGGCGGCAGACGGTATAACCGCAGGAGAATGGCAGGAAATGAGCTTCAGTTTTACGCCTGCACAGAATTATTCAGCCTGTATGGTAAACTGCTTCCTGATTCAGAACGGTGTGCTGTGGTTTGCAGATTTCAAGCTTGAAAAGAACAATAAATCCACAGAATGGATTCCTGCTTATGAAGATGCAGGAATAATGGCAGAACGCATAGCAACGCTTGAAGCGGCACTTCTTTCATTGGGAGGTGAGGTATAATGGCACTTAATTTCGGTGAATGGGTAGTCAGAGTTGCTGTAAATGGTGTAAAGGCAGGCTCATTCGGGAAAGAATGGGCGGCTTTACAGCTTGCAGACTACTACACGAGAGGAAAGATTACAGAAGCGGATTTAATCGCTTTTGACGAGGAAATAACCGCTTACGAACAACAGCTTGAAGAAGAAAGAAAAATGGCAGAAGAGGAAGTGATAGTATAGAAAGCACGATTTTATGCGCCTTAATAACTGGCACAGTAACTATTATTTGTGCGATTATCACAGCGAATACCGCCTCGAAAAATAAGAAAATCGCAGAAGAAA
This sequence comes from Clostridia bacterium, assembly GCA_017483065.1. Lineage (GTDB taxonomy): Bacteria > Bacillota > Clostridia > UBA1381 > UBA1381 > HGM11525. The sequence goes on from JAFULX010000002.1 coordinate 28,530, forward strand.
ACAAAAGAATAATCCAAGACCAAGAACAGTTAGATGCAGTCAAAGAAGGACTGCAATGCTTGTTAAGGCAGAGCATCATATCAAGCCACGATAAATGGAATGAGCGTAAATACTGCCCGATATATGCAAAGGAAAGCCTTACAAGAGCTTATGACAGCTATCACAGATTAGGCGGTAACGATGTAGCAACCGCCTTATATAAGCAAACTCTATCTTTACCAACAGAAAGGACTGAAATTAGATGAAAGAGTTAAAAAGAAAGCTTTCAAGCCGCAAGTTATGGCTCGCTATCGCAGGATTTGTCGCTGGACTTATCCTTGCATTTGGCGGCACGCAGGAAGCGGCAGACACAACAACTGGTTGCATTATGTCGGGAGCATCTGTTATAGCTTACATCCTTGCAGAAGGATTTGCAGACGGAAAGGCGGCAGAGCAGAAGAAAGAGGGCGGAAACGATGAAAGTTAAGGGTGTAGATTTATCGTATGTTCAGGAAGGCATTAATTACAACGCTCTCGTTGAGGATGATGTCAAATTCGCAATTATTCGTCTCGGATTTGCCGATAAGGAAGATATTACAGCGGCAGGACATATCAAAGGTTGCCAAAATCACGGAATTGATTATGGTTACTACTGGTACAGCTATGCTATGAGCGTAGAAGAAGCAAAGAAAGAGGCAGAGGCTTGTATTTCAGCAATCAATAAATACAATCGCCCTAATTATCCGATTTTCTACGATTTTGAAGAAAAAAATCAAGCGGAAATGCTCGACAAGGCAACAAAAACAGAAATAGTTACTACTTTCTGTGATACAGTCATAGCCGCAGGTTATAAATGCGGAGTGTACGCAAGCGGCTCTTGGTTCGGTGTACATCTCGACACGGAAAAGCTGAAAGGCTATGATATTTGGCTCGCTCATTGGACTTATAATCCCGAAATCCCTACAAGCTATGATGTAGGTCAGACTATGTGGCAATGGGGATTAGATGTAATCGGTAGTATGGAAGTTGACGGAGATATCTGTTATGTTGATTATCCTGCAATTATGGAAAAGTTCTACAAGGAACATCAGCCAAAGGAAGAGGAAAAGCCTGTTGAAGAAGAAGTAAAACCGCCTTTTGCCGATGGCGAAAAGGTAAAATTAAAGTATGGTTGCTCTTTTTCCGATGGTACTTTGCCTTTCACATTTGTTTATTTGACTGCTTTCGACATAATCCAGTATAGCAAGGATTATTCTGAGGCTCTTATTGGATTAAACGGCAATTACACAGGATGGGTTTACACAAAAGACCTTTATCCTGCAAATTCGCAACCTGAAGTTGACGAAAACAAGCTGAACAAGGGCGACAAGGTAAAAGTTAAAGAGGGAGCAACAGACTACAGCGGAAAGCCTCTTGCATCTTTCGTATATCAGCAGGTATATGAAGTAATGCAGGTGGGTACTATCGCAGACCCCGATTATATCGTAATCGGGCAGGGCGGAGAGGTGACAGCGGCTCTCCGTGATGATGATTTGTATAAGGTGTGAGGTTAAAATGGAAGAAAAGAATAATATAGCAAGCGTTCCCTATATCGTCTATGAAAGTGCGATGGCGAGGAACGAAAGAACATTTAAAAAAATGTGGGGTGCTTTAATTCTGCTGATATTACTGCTTGTCGGCTCTAATGTAGGTTGGCTGATTTATGAAAGCCAGTTTGAAACAGTAGAAGTCTATCAAGAGGTAGAACAAGAAGCGGAAGACGGCACAAATGACTTTATAGGTGGTGACTACTATGGCGAAGCAGAAGATAAAGACAGTAATCAAGAAGCGAGTGAAGAAGAACGCGCCGACACAGAAGACTTGTCCGACCTGTAAGGGACTTGGAAAAATCAAGAAATGAGGCTTGCGAAATGCTTATTTATGTAGCTCACGCTTACGGCGGCAACGCCGAAAACCTTGAAAAAGCGAAGAAAATCATACACGATTTGCAAACGAAAGACACGGAAAATTGCTACATTTCGCCGTTATCAGCCTTTTCTCACCTCGGCTATGGCGAGATAGGGTACGAGCAGGAAATGGATTTGTGCATAGATTTGCTTTCGGTTTGCGATATGCTTTTGGTTGCTTCGGAAATATCAAGAGGTGTACAAGCGGAGATAGATTTTGCCAAGCTCGTCAAAATGGAGATAAAGTATATATGAAAAATATCGAAAACTATGATTTGCCTCGGGGTGAATGGGAAAAGTTGATTGACGATTGGATTTTTTCTTCCGTTTATCGTCAAATGTTGAAAGACCGTCTGTTAGACGGCGTTTGCTTCGAGGCTTTAGCAAAAAAACACGGCTATTCCGTACAGCATACAAAATCTATCATCTACAAGAGTATGGAAAAGCTAATAAAACATATAAAATAAAACAAAATACAGACTTTTTCAAGACCTTTGCTTGCTTGCGGAGGTCTTATTTTTATGCTATTATTAGGGCAGAAAGAGAGGTGTGTTGCCTTGATAGAAGAAATTCTGATGTCGAATGAACGGCTTTTGTCTTTGCCTTACTGGACTACCTACAGGGCAATACAAATCCTTGTTGAAGAGAAGTTGATAGACGAAAAGAAAGCAAAGTTATATGTGGATATGCAAAAACGAAAATCCCCAAAACAATCGTGTAGGTGATTGCGTAATCCGGGCGATAAGTACCGCCTTAAATCAGGATTGGCAGACGACTTTTATTGAATTATCTGTACAAGGCTTGATGATGTGCGATTTAACTTCAAGTAATGCCGTTTGGGGCGAATACCTGAAAAGAAAAGGCTACAAGAAAAAGCCTATAGTCAATGATTGCAACTGTTATACTATAGAGGATTTCTGCAAGGATTATCCAAGCGGAACATATATCCTTGGCACTGGTACACACGCTGTTGCGGTTATCGATGGCAATTACTACGATTTTTGGCAGAGTGGGAATGAACTCCCGATATATTACTTTGAGAAAGAAAGCGAGTGTTAAAAATGGCTTATCCTAACTATTATCAGAATTACTATGGAGCTGTACCCGATATGCTCAATCAACAAAAGATGCCGTATCAGATGCAACAAGCACAAATGCCTATGCAAATGCCGTCAGACCCATTACTTTGGGTCTTGGGCGAGGTCGAAGCGATGTCCTACCCCGTAGCACCAAATAACACGGTTGTGCTGTGGGATAAAAACGAGCCTGTCATCTATGTAAAATCGGCAAATATGCAGGGCGTTCCGTCAATTAAAGTGCTTGATTTCACGGAAAGACAGCCAAATGCTCCAGAACGCACGCAAACGCCCCAAAAACACGAATGCAAATGCGGTGACAAGTTTATACTAAAAGAGGATTTCAACGCCTTACAGAACGAATTAGCGACATTACGAAGCGAGTTTGAAAACTTTACCGCAAAACAGACTACAAAAAGCACAAAATCGAAGGGAGAAACAGTAGATGGCTAATCCTTTATATCAAAATCAGCCAAATCAAAGAGAAATGATACTTGCACAGGCTATGGAATTAAAAAACAGCCTGAAAGTAAATCCGAGAGAAGAAGTCAACAGGCTTTTAGCTTCGGGACAGATGTCACAGGATGATTTCAACCGCTTTGTGCAGGTAGCAAGAGCGATTCTCGGCAATTAACGGCTATAATTGAGAGCGTACGGCTCAATTCGGCAATATAAAAAAGAAAAAACAAAAGAAAGGGGACAAATTTATGTCTTTAACTACAAGCGAAATGACACCTGCCGATATTGCGGCGGTATGTGGCAACAGCAGAAACAGCAATGACGGAATGTTTGGAAACGATTGGGCGTGGATTATCATTCTTCTGCTCTTCGGTTACAACGGCAGAGGCTTTGGCGGTTTCGGTGGTGGCTTTGGCGGTCAGGGTGCTTCTTGCGGTTGCTCACCTTGTGCAACACAGGCAGATGTAAGAGCCGCAGTAGACCAGCAGACACTTATCAGCAAGCTTGACCAACAGACTTACGGTCTTGCAGACAGCACTTATGCACTCAATAACACTATTACAGCAGGTTTCCACGGCGTAGATAACGCTATCTGCAACCTCGGTTATAATGTACAGAGTGGATTTAATTCTCTCGGTCATCAGATTTCCGATTGTTGCTGTCAGACACAAAGAGCAATCGATAGAGTTGCTTACGAAAATCAGGCTAACACCTGTGCTTTACAGAACACTATCAACGGCACTACAAGAGATATTATCGACAACGCAAATGCTAACAGCCGTGCAATTCTCGACTTCCTTACACAGGACAAGATTGCAACTCTTACTGCTGAAAATCAGGCTCTTAAGTTCCAAGCATCACAGACTGCACAGAACGCTTATATCGGTGCAACAGTTGATAGTGCCGTTGCCGAACTCATAAGACGCACAGGCAACGATTGCCCTCAGCCGAGTTACATCGTTCAGCCTCCTCAGCCCGTTACTTTCCCCACAAATTGCTGTGGCACGGTAAACTACGCTTCTAACGGTTGCGGTTGCGGCGGCTTCTAAAATCGAATAATCAAACTACTTCCGCTTCAATGCGGTTGTTCGGCAAAAAAGCTGATTATGTTTAAGAAAAATCGTGGCGAGGTAGTTTCTATCTCGCCATTTTTTCGGAAAGGAAAATTATGGCAGAATATTCATACATCCCTACCCAGACGGTAGCGGAAAACGAAAACATTTTATTCCTTGATGGTGACAGATGTTGCAAGAAGGGATATATCACACACAGAAGCGGCTCGGGTGTGTTTCGTCTGAAAGGTGCTTCAAATGGATGCAAAGCAATCTACAGAGTAACATTTAACGCTAATGTAACAGTAGCTCCTGCCGATGAAGGCGGTGTGCTTGCTCCTGTATCGGTAGCACTTCAGGAAGACGGCGAAACACTCGGAAATGCCGTTGCAACAGTTACTCCTGCGGCAATAGGCGATTTATTTAACGTTTCTCTGTCTACATTTATAGTTATTCCTTGCGGATGCTGTGTAACGGTTTCCGTGGAGAACATAAGCGATGGTACAGCGATTGAGGTAGTCAACGCTAATATCATCTTTGACAGAGTAGCGTAAGGAAGGAGAGAAAAACAGTATGCATAAAATTAAAGAAATGCTTATGAAAGAGCTTTACGAATACGAGGAAAAGGCAAAAAAGATTTCGGGCGGTAAGATGTCCGCAGGTGACCTTGAGACTCTGCATAAGCTCACAGATACAGTAAAAAATATCGACAAGATAGAAGCCCTTGAAGATGGCGAAGGCTACTCCGAAGATGGAGCTTATATGGGCGAAGGTCGCATCTACGGCACTTCTTACGACGGCGGCTCGTCTTATGCGAGAATGGGCAGAGGCAGAGGCAGAAATGCAAAGAGAGATAGCAGAGGCAGATATTCAAGCGAAGGTGGTAGCTATGACTACGGCAGAAGCTATGACGATGATATGTCCTATGCCCGTGGTGGCAGAGGTGGCAACCGTGGCTCTTCTTATCGTTCTTCGTACAGCTACGATGGAGCAAAAGAAGATATGATTGAAAAGCTTGAAGATATGCTCGGAATGACTGAAAGCGAACAGGAACGCAGAGCAATTCAGCAATGCATTCAAAAGCTTGAACAAGCTTAAAAATTAAAGGTGGTGGCAGGATTGATAAGCGAAAGAGAATTGAACGAAGCTATAAGAGAGTATGAGCAACAGCCGATGAATGCTCAAAGAGTAGCAAAACTCGTTGACTTATATTCTTTGCGTGAACATCTCTATAGTGGTAGTCCTGCCACTGTATCTGTAAGGACACAGACCGAAGAACAAAAAACGAAGACGGAGGGCGGTACGGAGTTCTTACAGATGGCAGACGGAAAAGATATAAACAAGATACTTATTATAATAGACAACCTTATGCAGACAATAAAAGTTCTGCATCCGAGGATGTATGACAGAGTTCTTGACTTGATTTCCGACCTTTGATTTTATTTTTAAGACGGGGTTTTTCTCCGTCTTTTTCTTTTGCTCTAAAAATTTGTGAAATTTTTTAAAAAATTTTTAAAAAAAGTGTTGACAAATGCACAGAAATATGTTATTATATACTCACAGGGATAAACAAAGAACGAAAGTTCACAGACAGAAAGAATAGAAGTTATGAAAGTTTACAAATTATATGTTTTTGGTGAATATGTAAAAACCTATGAAATTGAGGAGAGCGACACAGCAAATAATTTTGACGGTTACGCAAAAGCGGAGAAAAAAGAAAATCCCTATGACGAAAGCTGTTATTTATATTTTAAGTTGTGGGAAAAGAACGGCAAAAAAAGAATATACATCAATACGTATAAGCGAAGAACTCTTGGTTACATTGATGTAACAAGTGGTGAAATTATAATTGAGGACAGACAGGGTAGTTTTCAGAACGAAATCGAAACAGCGTTAAGTAACTTTTTAAGTAAATATGAAATCGCAGAGTGATTCGGCGAGCAATCGCCGAAGTAATGCGGGTAGACAAACGGTCACAACCCCGATAGTCAAGAAAGGCGGTGAGCAGATGAATACCAAAAAGCCAGAAAAGGACAGAAAAACAAAGTTTTTGACGATAGCAGTCACGGATGATGACAAGAAAAGAATTGAAGCGAAGGCAAGATTTTGCAACTTATCGTTATCAGCTTATGCAAGAGTTAAGCTGTTAGCGGATGAAAGAGAGGAAAAGATATGAAAGGGTATAAAGGATTTGAAAAAGGTTTAGTTTGCAGAGGCAAACAGTACACGGAAAACACAGTATTTGAAGAAAAAACCGCAGAGATTTGCAAAAGCGGTATGCACTTTTGCGAAAATCCGTTTGATGTTCTAGACCATTATGGTTTTGTGAATGACAGTGCGGAGTTAAACGAATTTGCAGAGGTTGAGGCTCTTGACAAAGTAAAGACCTATGATAGCAAGAAATTTGCCACAAAAAAGCTGAAAATCGGAGCAAAGATAGGAATTTCAGGACTTGTTAAGGCATTTGTTGATTTTACAATGAAAAAAGTCGACTTTGAAAATTCAGTGGCTACCAATACTGGCGACTATTCAGTGGCTACCAATACTGGCGACTATTCAGTGGCTACCAATACTGGCTACAAGTCAGCGGCTACCAATACTGGCTACAAGTCAGCGGCTACCAATACTGGCGACTATTCAGTGGCTACCAATACTGGCGACTATTCAGCGGCTACCAATACTGGCGACTATTCAGTGGCTACGAATACTGGCAACTATTCAGTGGCTACCAATACTGGCAGCTGGTCAGCGGCTACCAATACTGGCTACAAGTCAGCGGCTACCAATACTGGCGACTATTCAGTGGCTACCAATACTGGCAGCTGGTCAGCGGCTACCAATACTGGCTACAAGTCAGCGGCTACCAATACTGGCTACAAGTCAGCGGCTACCAATACTGGCAGCTGGTCAGCGGCTACCAATACTGGCAGCTGGTCAGCGGCTACCAATACTGGCTACAAGTCAGCGGCTACCAATACTGGCTACAAGTCAGCGGCTACCAATACTGGCGACTATTCAGCGGCTACCAATACTGGCAGCTGGTCAGCGGCTACGGTTGAGGGCAAAGAAAGTTTTGCAATTGCAACAGGTATAGAAAGCAAAGTAAAGGGAAAATTAGGTTGCTATATAGCAGTTGCAGAATGGGAAGAAACAGAAGACGGCTATAAGCTTGTTGGTTTCAAATCGCACAAAGTAGACGGCAAAACAATTAAGCCTGATACGTTCTATAGACTTAAAAACGGAAAATTTGAGAAAGTGGAGGACTGAAAAAATGAACGCACGGACAAAGGAAAAGCTGATAGTCACAGGATGGAAGATATTCTGGAAGTCAATGCAGATTGTTATGACAGTCTTATCAGTGGTGTCAACGATATTGGCTCTGTGGAATTGGTCTTACAGCACAAGAGGCTACGGAGCAATAGGTGGCGAAATTATACTCGCATTTATTGTCGCTTTTGTAGTGTGGAAAGCAATGGGAATTATAGCTGACTGGCATAAGTCGGTAAGAACCGAAGAAGAAACGGCAATCAAGATTATATGCGAGGGTAGAGAGTTTATCATCAGAGAAAGGAAGTAAGGATATGAATTATATTTGTGAAAATTGTCGAGCGTTAGTGGATGAATCCGAGCTCGTCTACACATCTAATAAGTATGGAGAGTTTTACAAGCGAGAAAGAGTCTGCCCGAACTGTCACAGTACCGAGATTTGTTATGCCGTCACTTGTGATTGTTGCGGAGAAGAGTACAGCGAGTACGAATGTGAAAACATCTGTGAAGAATGCAAAGAGAAAGCCGCTTCTGATTGGAGAATAATCTATGAAGCTGAAAAGCAGATAGGCGATGCAGAGCAAACATCTGTGAATCCGCTTATATATGCCGTTCTTGGCGAGGATGCCATAAAAGAAATACTGGAAAAGGCGTTCTTCGAGACGATGTATTCCGCCATCCATCCCGATATAAATGCTATATGCAGAGATTTAATCGCTACCAAAGAGAGCGAGTATGCGGATGTTCTCCCTGAACTTCTGAAGCCGAAAAAGTGATGATAACCGAGTAGGGCGGTATATCCCTGCATAATTTTTTAAAAAAGTGTTATTTTTTTGGAAAAAAGTGTTGACAAATGAGCGAAAATATGTTATTATATATGCAGATGATAAAACATTTGATATTTATTAGGAGGCAACTGAAATGAAGTTCTATGAAACCTACGATTACAAGACCAAGCGAAATTTTTGGTAGACACAAAGAGATGTCGAGGGAAGATGTGCCGAAATCAGAAAGAATGATAATGGCAAGTTTGAACTGCTGATTTGCGAAATTTACAAGTCTACCCACAACAGTCTGCAAGAAGCGATGGACGAATCCGAGAAATATGTCGGAAATCATATTGTTGGCATACACGAAGAAAAGAAAGGCAAATGGGTAGAAAGAAAAAATCGTTCTCCTTATTGTTCTTTATGCGGGGCTGTTGGAGATGGCGGAAATTATTGTAGCCATTGTGGTGCAAAAATGATTAAGGGCGGCTAACAACCGCCCACAGATAAAGGAGGCAAATATGCGATATTTCGTAAAATCTCATTTTCACGGATGGTGCGAGGTGGACGAGGAACACTACAACAAATTTGTTGACAACATCTTGAAAAATGCAACAGGATTAAAATCCGAGCAGAAGAAAGACTATATCAAGCAGGTAACGGCTACGAAAGGAGCGTAAAAATGACTTGGTTTTTGATTGATAAAGAATCGAGAAACATAGTCGCTGAATGCGAAACAGAAGCAGAGGCAGTCGGTTTTATGATAAGAGCCGAGGAGTTCGACAGAAAGCGAAATATGTTCGTTCCTGATTCTTACGATATTATTTGCGAAAGAAGGTGATAGAGTGTACAAGAAGCCAGCAGGAACGCAAAGGAGAGAAACGGTCACTATCGTACTTTCCGCAGACGAAAAAAAGCTCATTGAAAAACGAGCGATGGAAAAGGGACTAAACAGGTCGGCGTATATCCGATTTGTTCTGCTGAAGGAGAAAGACGATGGCTAATTTCGAGTCGGGGGTAAGCGGATATATTAAGGCGAAGGCGGTAGTCGAGGTGAATTTCCCAGTTGATGAAAAAGGAAGTGTTTGTATCGCTTGTAAGTACTGCCCTTATTTATCAAGCAATGAGCGAATGTGCCAGTTAAACAAGATGCCCGTAGCATTTCCGCTGAAGTACATCGGGCAGTATTGCCCATTACAATTTGAGGAGGACTAAACAAATGAGTGATTTCTTAAAGCGTGTCAGTATGGCACAGAATGAGTTAAAAGCACCTAAAAGCCAGTACAACAGCTTCGGCAAGTACAATTACCGTTCTTGCGAGGATATTTTGGAGGCGGCAAAGCCTGTATGCAGTAAGTACAATATATTGCTAAAGCTTTCCGACAAAGTGGTGCAGGTAGGAGAAAGATATTATATTGAAGCGACAGCGACTTTGTATGATATTGATAGCGATAGTGATATATACATAGAAAGCACGGCATCAGCGAGGGAGGCGGACGGTAAAAAAGGAATGGACGAAAGCCAAGTGACAGGAACGGCATCGAGCTACGCAAGAAAGTATGCTCTTAACGGCTTATTCAACATCGATGACACAAAAGATGCAGATACCAACGAACACAAGAAAATGACATCTTATTTCTGTTCCGAATGCGGAGCAGAAATCAAGCCGATAAAGAAAGCGGATAGGATAATACCTGCACAAGAGGTACATTCTAACTGCGGTGGCTTATGTGTAGGTTGTTGGAACGCAAAAAACAAAAAGTAAGGAAGGCATAAACAATGATTAACAGAACTATTTTACAGGGCAGACTTACCGCTACGCCTGAAATAAGAACAACCCAAAGCGGTCACAAGGTGGCTAATTTCACAGTCGCTTGGAACGAAAAGTATGGAGAAAAGGAAACAAATCTCTTCCTTAATTGCACAGCTTGGAATGGGACAGCTGAGTTCGTCTGCAAGTATTTCAGCAAGGGACAGCAGATTATCGTTGAAGGCAAGCTTCAGACTAACAGCTTTACCGACAAGGACGGCAACAACAGAAGCATTATTGATTTATCCGTAGACGGAGTTTCTTTCTGTGGTAGCAAGAACGAAAATGCACCCACAACAGCACCTGCTGAAGTTACAGCAAAGTCAGTAGTTGTTCCCGTGGATGATGATGATTACCCTTTTGATTAAAACCTAAAATAAAGCGTTTTAAGGCGGTTTTGCTCTCGGCAGTATAATTTGCCTACAACGAGTTAGACCGCCCTTAAATCGCAAATTTCAATGGATTATAAGGAGAAAAAATGATGTCCAAAACAAAAATTGAATTATATCACGACAATTTTCAAAATTTCAAGCGGTATAATATTCCGAAAGCACAGTTAGTTATTGCGGATATTCCGTATAACATCGGTGTAGATGCTTACGCAAGCAATCCTATGTGGTATGAGGGCGGCGACAATAAGAACGGCGAAAGCAAGCACGCCAAAAAATCCTTCTTTAGTTCTGACGGACTGTTTAAGATAGCGGAATATATGCACTTTTGCAACAGACTTTTGATAAAAGAGCCGAAAGAAAAGGGAAAAGCACCTGCAATGATTGTTTTCTGTGCCTTTGAACAAATACCAACAGTTATTGAGTATGGCAAAAAATACGGATTTGTGAACAATTATCCGCTTTTTTTCATCAAGAACTATTCTGCACAGGTCTTAAAAGCAAATATGAAGATAGTCGGAGCGACTGAATATGCGGTTGTTTTGTATCGTGATAAGTTGCCGAAATTTAATAATGGAAGACAGTATGACAAAGATGGCAAGGTTATCCGTGGTAGCGGTAAAATGGTCTTTGATTGGTTTGAGTGGAAACGGGACGGCAAGGAATATCCCAAAATCCACCCTACACAGAAACCCGTCAATGTGTTAAAGCGGCTGATTGAGATTTTCACAGACGAGGGGGATGTAGTTATTGACCCTGTTGCAGGTAGCGGAGCTACTCTTCAGGCTTGTTCGGAATTAAACAGAAGTTGCTATGGATTTGAAGTTAGCAGGGAATTTTACAACAAAGCCATAGCAAATATGCCCTGCTTCTGCACGGAGCAAATTCGATTAGAGGTATAGTATGAATTATAAGCAAATCTACGCACGAAAACGGGATAATGAAAAGCGGATAAAGGCAATCAGACCGAATATAAACAATGATAGCGGCATCTATGTCTTTTGGCGAGTTGATGAGAACGGCATAAAATGGTGCTATTGCGGACAGGCGAAGCACCTACTTGAACGAGTGGCTTCGCATCTGTCAGAGTATGACCATATCGGATTATCGCTTAAAAAGAGGAAATTCTATTCTGCTGAAAATCCTTGTGGATGGCATCTGACTTTCCAGAACTGCACCGAGGATATGCTTGACGAAAGCGAACAGGCAACCATTAAAGCCTATGCAACAAACGGCTATCAGCTTTATAATCTTACGGCAGGTGGTCAAGGAAAAGGCAAGCAGGGATTTGACGGCAAGAAGTCAGGGAAAACTTATCACGATGGATTAAGTCAGGGTAAGAAGAAAAGTCGAGAGCTTATTGCAGACTTGTTCTCCAAGCATCTTGACGTCAGCACGAAGAAACAGCCACCGACAAAGTTACAGGAAAAAGCTCTGCAGAAGTTCTTGGAGTTTATCAGCCTTGATGACTGAAAGGGGGTGGATGCTATGTCAACAGGTATCGGAACAACCTTATTCTAATACCAAAAATCGCCTTGATTTTATCGGGGCGATAATTTTTTTAAAAAAATCTAAAAAATTTTTAGAAAAAGTGTTGACAAATCTATAAAAATATGTTATATTATAATCACAGGAATAGAGCAAGAGAGCGGAAGCTTACAGACAGAAAGGAATAAATTATGATACATAAGTACAAAGGTTACAACATAGTGAAAACAGGTGCAAAGCGTTACCCGTGGAACATCTATAAAGATACTAATATCGGTTTTGGTGAATGGGTTGGCTTCGGTGGAACGTTAAAAGAATGCAAAGAAGCAATAGACGACGAATGTTTTGACAATGACTAAAACAACAAAACCGAGCAGGGCGGTATATCCCTGCAGAAAGCGAGGGTATTATGATTATTACAGCAAACGAAATTAAGGTAGGTACTAAACTTGCAGAGGCTGACGGTTATTTATTTGACGTTGTTGAGATAGTAAAAGAAACGGCTAAAACAATTACTGTTCGACTTTGTTCTGATTTTTCACCTTGCCAAAACCTTTGGACTGTTAAGAAAAATGGTGAAAAAGGTGGAATAATTAAAACATTCCGCAAATCTACCAGACTTTATGGTATCGCTTAATGGCAAAGCGATTTGAAAAAGCAAGGGAGTACACGGAAAAATATAAAGATGTGTTGCTTCCTTGCAAGTATTGTAAAAGCACAGATATAGTGATTACGTCACAAAAAATGTTCGGGGATAACAAAAACTATTGGTCGGTGTGTTGCTCGAATATCGGATGCGATTGCACAGGCAACTTTACAAGTGTAAAAAAGGCGATAGAAAGTTGGAATGAACGGCAAGCAGAAAAGAGGTGACAAAATGCATAACTACGAAACAAGACCGAAAAAGACAGAACATCTCCACACACGTATAACAAGTGAAACGAGGTCAGCTCTCGATATGTTGGCGGAAAAGCACAAGATTTCCGCATCAGCAGTCATTGATATGTTGATAGCGGAAGAAGTCAAGAAAATTGAGAAAGGAGAAGAAACAACGGATGTTAAAGAAACGTTGGTAGAGTTGATACTCAATGTTGATAACGATGAAAATCTCGGCTGGTATGATTTGTATGACTTAACGCACGAAAAAACGGGGTGTGCAAAATATTTTGCAGATTACCTCATTGCCCACGGCGTAACAGTGAAGGAGGAGTAGGCATTGAAAGGATATATCGATAGTTTTGGACGTGATTGTTCGCCTTGTAAAACTTGTAAACATTATCAAAAAATGACTGTTGAAAGTCCTTGTTATTCTTGCATTGATAATGTTGATTTAGCGTTGCACAAGCCAAATTGTGAAACGGAATTTGCCAATTACGAGGCAAACTTTGCCGAAAGGAGAATAAACAATGGATATTAAGGAAAATTTGGTGGAGTTGCTGGATGTTATTATTCAGCCGGGACAAAAGACACTTGGTGATATTGCCGAATATCTTATCGCCCACGGCGTAACGGTGCAGGATTGGATTTCGGTCAAGGATAGGTTGCCAGAGGAAAAAGTGAATTGTATCGTACATTACAAACACGCTTATTGCAAAAATGACGATTATTGGGCGATAGGTATAGCATCTTATGTTGATGAAATACAAGAATTTGTTGGAATAGACACTCGATATTATGTAATCACACATTGGATGCCGTTACCTCAACCGCCGAAAGGAGAATAAGTGATGAATAAATTCAGCGTAAGCACCACAAAAGGCTTCTTGAAATTAGAAAATGTTTTTCATGTGTTTTTGAACAGCGATTATCGTTGTCTAACGGTTATGTATAAGTCAAACAATGAAGATGAAAAAATTCACATTCCTATAAGTGAAATAATCGAATTTAATATTGAATAATTTCCAAAAATCTGTTGACATTCGGCAGGGGATGTGTTATAATTAAGTAAAGGTTGATAGTATGTCGGTGCTGTCAATCAGTAATCAAATATTATCAGCCTATAGCCTCTGCAATGACGATGCCGACACATCCGAGTTGCAGGGGATTTTATTTTAAGATGAGGTAAGCAATGGCAGAAAAAAGCACGTTCATAAAGTTGGATAGAAACATCCAAAACTGGCGATGGTATCAATGCCCGAACACATTCAGAGTATTTGTCCACATCTTGTTAAATGCAAATGTTGAAACGCATGATTTTATGAATACGACAATTCACCGTGGCGAGATGGCTACATCGTATGCGAAGTTAGGCGATGCTCTTAACTTAACAGGTCAGCAGGTCAGGACAGCTATTTCTCACTTGAAGTCAACAGAAGAAATAACAGTCAAACAACACTCAAAATTCCTGATTATATCGGTACTTAACTATGCGAAGTACCAAGACAGATTAACAGTCAATCAACAGGCAGATAACAGGCAAATAACACCCAATCAACATTCACTTAACAGTCAGTTAACAGTCAATCAACAGTCAGTTAACAGTCAGTTAACAACAATTAAAGAATGTAAAGAAGTAAAAGAAGTAAAAGAATGTAAAGAAGGTAAAGAAAGTAAAGAAGTAAGGCAGGCAACAGCGACAACAACAACAGAAGCAGACCTTGTTGATTTATACGGCTATTCCGTTGTCGAGGATTACAAAAAGCGTTTTACCGACTTTTGCAACAGAACAGGTGCAAATCACCTTGACTGCATTACAACAATAACGAAGTGGATAAGAGAAGACGGAGTAAAGCCGAAGCCTAAGGATTTGATGAGCAGTTTTAATTTGTCCGCTGTTGACGAGATGATTTTAGCACAATACGGGATTTAAGGAGAAAGTTATGGAAAAGAAAGAATTATTAAGGAAATTGTCGTGCGAATATCGATTCTTGAAAATGCAAGCGGCAGGGCATCTAAACGAAGAAAGAAAAAAAGAATTGTTGATGTGTTCGGATGTTTATTTGCTTTGTTTGTGCATTGCGGAAGAAAGCAAATTACCCGAGCCGATTGGAAGGGAAGAGGCTTTGGAATGGGTGGAAGAAGAAATCGCATCTTATGAAAGAGCGATAAGAGTTTGGGGCGAAAAAGAAGTATGGAACGAAAACAAAACGCTTCTTGAAGAATGCAAAAAGATATTGAAAGGAGAGGAATTGAAATGACAGAACTTTCATTTAATCAACAGAAAAAGTTAATAGACATTGCAACTTCTACCGCTAATAAACTTGCTGATTGGTCTTTCCTTGAAGAAGTCAAGATTGACAATGAGTTTATGAAGCATTTTGAGTTTATGGTGAGAGAAATACTAATCGGCGTTTTCCATTACAAATATGGTAGAGAAGTGGAAATAATGTCAAGAAGCGAAGAGATAAAGATAGCCGAAGCCCCTACTGTTGATGTGAATACGGCGATGCTACATGCGTCGAATAAGGTGGGAATTAAAATTACATTGGATACAGTGGTAATGTTTGCGGCGTTATTAAAACGTAAGATAAAACCCGAAGACTGCGGCAAAGACGTAATGAGGAAGATTGATTCGCTTGTTGAAACGTTCAGAGAAGTAGCAGAACAGGAGGAAGAGAAATGAGTAAATCGGTGTTAATCAGCATACAGCCTAAATGGTGTGAGCTTATCGCAAGCGGCGAAAAGACGGTTGAGGTAAGGAAAACCAAGCCAAAACTTGAAACGCCGTTTAAGTGCTATATCTACGAAACCAAAAAGAAAATAAATCCTTGGTGTAATGGGAAGGGCAAAGTAATAGGCGAGTTTGTGTGTTCAAATATAGCAAAAGGCACATCACAGTTCGGTTCTTGCTTGACAATGCAAGAAATATCCGAATACGCAAACAATAAAGAGGTTTATGGTTGGTGTATATCCGACCTTAAAATCTATGACAAGCCGAGAGAGTTAAGTGAGTTTTATAAGCCTTGTGTGTATGGTGAGGATAGTGACGTGTCTTGTTTTCTTTGTGTTAAATCGGGATACAGACCCGATATGCACATTGATTGTTTTAATAAGGTTGCAAGACCGCCAGTATCGTGGTGCTATGTAGATGAGGTGTAAGAATGATTAAGTGTTATTGTGATTATTGTAAGAAAGAGATAGAAAGCTCCGACAAGCACGTGAATCTTAATTTTAATGCTTTTGGTTGCACAGGCTTTACGACCGATAAAGAATATCAGTTTCACATTGAGTGTGCTACAAGAATACAAAACAAAATTGAAGATATTTTGAATCGGAAAGGAGATGTGGAAGAATGACAGAAACAAAAGTATATTGCGACCGCTGCGGAAAAGAGTTGAGCCACAAGTTTGACTATACTGGAAGAATAATAAAAGTGTCTCACGTGGAATTTGTTACTGATTTATGTGCAGATTGTTTTAACTTGTTTTGTGAAAACACAAACGAGTTTTTACGAAGGAAAGGCGGTAATGAAGAATGACAAATCGTGAAAGGCTCATATCGTTATTGGAGTCGGATTTATATGATGAAGATATAGCGGATGTTATATCCGATGAGCTTATGAGCATAACAGACGAGGATGATATAAGCATAGCCGTTATATGTGGGAATGATAAAAAGTTGTTAGCGGAATGGCTTGGAAAGGAGTAGGGAGAATGAAATATAAGGAATTTGTTGATTGGTGCAATGAAAGAGCTTGTGATGGTCGATGGGATATAGAAACAGCTATATTCTGCGGTAGAGTTATAGATTTTATGAGTTCTGTACCATTCTGGAAAAGAAAAATAATTTGGGAAAAATTAAAAAACAAAGTTGCAATCGTTGTTTCCGTCACAAACGCTCAAATCAAAGAAATAACAGAACGGCAGATACCAAGAAAACCTGATTATGAAGACAATGACGCCAAATGCCCTGTTTGCGGTCACGAATTTGAAAACAACGTAAACGACTGGGGATGTAGCTTCTGTCAGGATTGTGGACAACAGCTCGACTGGAGCGATAGTGAATGAGCGTATATAATCCTGTTCTGTGGGATTATTGCTCGTGTTGTGGCAGAAGAATCGAAGTCGGTGATATTTGTTATGAAGTAGCCGAACAATCTTTCTGTACTCAATGTGTTGTGAAAATCGAAACAGGAAATCCCATTGTGCAAGAGCAGAAGAAGGAAAGCAAGCGTAAAAGGAAAAGGCGAAAGCCTGCAATATCTGTTGAAATCTGCCCGAAGAAAGACAGATGCAAGCATAAGAACGCTTGCCAGTATAATTATAATCCCGTATCGCCCTATTTTTTATGCTATGAAAGAGAGAAAAATGATAACAAGAAGAAATCCTGATTATGATAAGTACCGAGAAATCACAGAAGCTGTGCAAAAAAACGATGGTTATTGTCCTTGTGCGATTGAGAAAAGCGAAGACACCAAATGTCCCTGTAGAGCTTTCATGGAGCAAGAAACGGCAGGGGAATGCCATTGTGGGCGATTTATAAAAGATTATGAATATGTTTGAGAAGCTGTGGTTGTTGTTTGTTTTGCTCTGCGTTTGTGTGGGTGCGGAAGACGATGATTATTGAAAGCGAGGTGAGTAAGGATGTATGACGAAAAAAGATTTATCCCCGTAAGCGACAGAAAGTATTACTATGAGCTTGACGGAATCAGACTCGTAATCGAGGATGATAAAATCGTAGGTTGGTATCGCCCCGACATAGAGCCTATTGACACGGAATAAAAAAAGGGGTATAATTAAAAAGGGCGGTGCGAATTTCGGCAACAGTCGAGGCTTGCATCCCCGAAACAATGTGATGTAGCCAAGCGGTAAGGCAACGGACTTTGACTCCGTCATTCGTGAGTTCAAGTCTCACCATCACAGCCAATGGTTTGTTCATAGTTTTACTCCTTTCACAAAAAACAAGCGGTGATGTTTCTGCAAGCAGTTTTTGTAGCCGTGATATTTTAGGAGGTAATTATGGAGCTTAAAATTGAGTATTTGCCGATTAAGGCATTGAAGCCGTATGAAAAGAACACACGAAAGCATACCGACTATGATGTGGGAGAAATTGCAAAGTCTATCACGGAATGTGGATTCAACGACCCTATTGGTGTATATGGTGAAAGCTTAATAATCGTGGAGGGACACGGAAGGCTTTTAGCGGCTAAAAAGTTAGGAATGAAAGAAGTACCGTGCATCCGTCTCGACCATATGACAGACGAGCAACGCAGAAAATACGCAATTCTTCATAACAAAACCGCTGAACTGTCAACTTTTGATTTTGATAATTTGGCTTTTGAATTGGCTGAATTGGATTTGAGCGATTTTGACTTTGACTTCGGAATCGAGAACGAGGGCGAGGTTTATTCACCCGATGAATTTGGCGATGATTTTACATTGCCCGATGGCGATAAACCCGAAATCTGCCAAATGACATTTACGCTCCACCAACGGCAAAAGGAATTGATTGAATACGCAATCAGCGTTGTAAAGGACGATGCAAAGGAAACATTTGGCAACACAAACGGAAACGGAAACGCATTGTATGAGGTTGTTAAGCAATGGGCAGAGCTAAAGAAATAATTGTTAAGGTCATACCGAGTAAAATTGCTATTCCGTTTATTAAGAAACACCATTACAGCGGAAAGGTAGTCAATAATAGTTGCCTCCATTTTGGAGCGTTTCTTGATGGCAAATTACACGGTGTAATGTCATACGGACCGAGCCTTGATAAATCAAAAATGCTTGGGTTGGTGGAAGGCACTGGTTGGAATGAGTTTCTCGAACTCAACCGAATGGCATTTGATGAATATTTGCCGAGAAATGCGGAAAGTTTTTGCATTGCGAAAAGCATTAAACTGATAAAGAAGAACGCTCCGCAGATTAAATGGATTGTATCGTTTGCTGACGGCTGTTCCTGCGGTGATGGCACAATATACCGAGCAAGCAATTTTGTTTTAACGGACATTAAACCAAACTATAACCTCGTGTTGCTTCCGAATGGCGAAAAGATACACAAGATGACGCTCGAAAGTAATCCTACCACTCCACGAAAAGAACTGGGGGGGCGTTGCTATTATGATATTACGGGCGGCAAATTTGATTTTAAGAAATATGTTGAATATGTAAACGGCGAGATACTGAAAGGCTTTCAGTTGCGTTATGTTTATTTCATTGATAAGCGTTGCAAAGAAAAACTGACCGTTCCAATTATTCCGTTTTCAAAAATTGATGAAATGGGGGCTGGAATGTACAAGGGCGAAAAGGTAACGCAACAGGAAAGGCACATAATGAAAGAGGGTGAATAAATGCCCAACAAAAGACCACCCAATGCCGAGCAGACACAATTCCGAAGCGGTGCTGAAGCGGTGGAAAATGGGCAAAAAGGTGGAGTTGCATCAGGCGAAGCAAGGCGTAACAAAAAATTACTCCGTGAGTGTCTGGAAATCCTGCTTGAAAAGGAAATGACCGACAAAAGCGGTAAGACAATGTCAGGTGCTGAAGCTCTTGCAACAAAGCTGTTTGCAGAGGCGATGAAAGGCAATGTAAAAGCGTTTGAGGTATTGCGAGATACGGCAGGGCAAAAGCCTGTTGAAAAAATCGTTGTTTCGGAAATAGACAGCGATGTTATTGAAGAGGTAGAAAGAATGGTAAATGATGAAACCGATTGAATTATGGCAAGGTGATTGTCTTGAATTGATGAAGAACATTCCCGATGGGTCGGTGGATTTGGTGCTGACTGACCCTCCGTATGGCACTATGAAAGGTGCGGCGCTTGATGGGTGGAAAAATCAAACTACCGAGTTGGATAGGTCTGGACTGAAAGTAAAACAAATAAACGAGTTGCTTGGAACAAGCACTATGGCAAGCCACTATTTCCGTGCTGGGTGTCAGTTTGTTCTACCGACAAAAGAGAAATACGAAAAACTGCAAACGACTGGTTTTTGGCAAAGACCTTACAAAGAACTGAAAGAAAAAACAATTCCTGTTTTCAATCTTTGGCAAGGTGGCAAATCAAAGTCAAATGTGCTTGAATACAAGAAAGACAATGACGGCTATCATCCAACACAGAAACCCGTTGCACTTTTGGAAGATTTGATACAGACCTATTCCAACGAGGGAAATACTGTCCTTGACTTCACAATGGGTAGCGGTAGCACGGGCGTGGCTTGCGTGAATACAAACCGCCACTTTATCGGCATTGAGCTTGATGAGGGTTATTTCAACATAGCCAAAAAGAGAATTGAGGAAGCTTGTCTGTGAGGGGGTGGTTAAATAATGATGAGAAGAGATGCTGTCAACTTTTTAGTAAGCAAACCTTATAAGCTCGGTCATTTGTTAGGCTTTACTAAATTAACCGAGCTTCACAACGAGTGGATTATAGATATGCTTAAAGGAAAAGAAGATAAAACATTACAGGCTCATCGTGGTTAGGCTCGTTTAAAACTACGTGTGTGTCGATTGCTCTTGCTTTAATCGTTGTTTTGTTACCAAATCTGAAAACATTATTCATCCGTAAGACCGATGATGATATAAAAGAAGTCATTGCACAAGTGAAAAAAATTCTTGAAAGTCAGCAGATGCGGTATTTTGTCAAATGTATCTACGGAGCGGATTTAAAGTTGACAAAGGCAAACACAAACGAAATCAGCACCAATCTATCAACCGATATAAAAGGCACTTCACAGCTTGTCGGACTTGGTATAGGCTCATCTTTAACGGGTAAGCACTTTGACCGAATATTCACGGACGATATCGTAAACCTGCAAGACCGAATGTCAAAAGCGGAGAGAGATAGAACGAAGAGCATCTATCAAGAATTGCATAACGTAAAGAACAGAGGCGGTAGGATATTCAATACAGGCACACCGTGGCACAAAGACGATTGTTTCACGTTGATGCCGAATCCCGAAGTATACGACTGCTACCACACAGGATTGATTAATCATGATGAGCTTGAAAGCATAAAGGGACAAATGACCGCTTCTCTCTTTGCCGCTAACTATGAGCTACGGCACATAGCCGCTGAAGATGTGATTTTTACATCTCCACAGAAAAATGCAGAGCCGCATCTTGTCGAGCAAGGTATATGTCACACGGATGCCGCCTATGGTGGCGAAGACTATACAGCGTTTACCATAGCACGTAAGTATAACGGCAAAATTTACGTTTTCGGCAAATTATGGCATAAACACATAGACGATGTACAAGGCGAAATCAAGCGGTATATAGAGCAATTTAACGCAGGTGTGATGTATTGCGAAAACAATGGTGATAAGGGATATTTGGGTAAGGAGTTCAGGCGAAACGGCATCAGAGTAAGCATATACCACGAAAATATGAATAAGTTTATCAAGATAACAAGCTATCTGAAAGCCTGTTGGAAGGATGTTGTTTTTGTTGCAGGAACAGACGAGGAGTATATAAATCAAATCTGTGACTATAACGAGAATGCGGAACACGATGACGCTCCTGACAGCCTTGCAAGTGTTATCAGAAAGCTATGGAATAAGAGCGAAGATACAAGTAATTACAAGCCGATTTTCGCATAATGGGGGCAAAAATGATAATTAAGAATTGTACAGTCTGCGGCAAGGAGTTTGAGGCGAAGCAGAGTAATTTTGTTTACTGCTCGGTAGAATGCAGAAGGATAGGTAGAAACAAAGTCCATTTGAACTATGTCGATAAAAACAAATACAAGATAAGAAAGCGTTGTCGGGATAGATGTCGGGAAAAGTCAAGGCAGAATTTACCGCCTTGTCGAATCTGTGGGAATCCTGTACCGAAAGAGTGGACAGGAACGAGGTATTCACAGAGCTTTTATCACCTTGAATGCATAGCGGAAAAAGTGAAAAGCCTGTTAAATAAGCGAGGAACAGACGAATACCGTGAGATAATGAAGCTTGCAAGTAATCACGGAATAACGAAAAAGGACGTCTTGGAGTGGGTGCAATGAGTGGAGAATTTGACAAAAAAGCATATAGCAAAAAGGTATATGATTCCCGAAAAGAAATTGGATTGTGTACAAGATGCGGCAAAGAAAACGACAATTTTCCTTTGCTTACTTGCAAAAATTGTTCCGAAAAAAGAAAGCATCAAAGACAGCAAGTAAAAAATTACTACGAAAATCACGGACTGTGTAACATCTGTGGAAAAGAAAAAATGGAAAACAGCAAATTCTGTTTTCGCTGTTGGGAAACAATGTACGATGCAAAGCAGAAGAGACGGGAAAAGATGACCGCTGAAGAAAAAGAGTCGGAAAGAGTAAAAGCTAATTCTCGGAACCGAGAGAGGAAGAAAAAAGCTCTTGAAAACGGCATATGTTATTATTGCTTGAAAAGGAAAGCTCTTGAAGGTAGGCGAGAATGCCTTGATTGTTTGGCAAAAATACAAAAAGAATCTGCAAGAAGAATGCAAGAGAAAAAAGTAATACGTGACAACAAACGAGAATACAGGCTGAAAAACAATCTTTGTACAAGATGCGGAGAGTCTGCAAAAGAAGGGTACAAAGTATGCGAGAGACATTATCTAATCAGCTTTGAAAACCAAAAGAAAGTCAAGAGAGGCAAGGAAAAAACAAATGGCTGATAAAGTTACAGACGGACTAAAGCACGATGGCGGTAAATATAGGCTTGACCTTGTACCGCCTGAAATTATAGAAGCAGTCGGGGGCGTAATGACACACGGAGCGGAGAAGTACGGCGAAGGGAGTTATCGCAGGGTAGAGCCAAAGCGGTACAGGGCGGCACTTATGCGACACATCTGTAAATGGATGAAAAATCCGCACGGACTTGACGAGGATAGCGGACTTCCACATTTATGGCACGTAGCCTGTAATGTGGCGTTTTTGCTTGAATTAGATACAAGAAAGGATGATAACAATTAGGACTTATCAGGATTTATTGGTGGTAGGCGAAGCAGAAAGCAGACGAATGGAATTTATCGAGTCTGCAATAACAGAACATAAGCACAGCGGTATGTATGCGGTAGCAAGAGATTCGGAGCTATATGCAAGCGGTAGAAATGTAACGATTATGCAATATCAAAAATTGCTTTATACCATTTCGGGCAATGCTATCCCCGACAATTTCTCCGCAAATCATAAGTGTGCAAGCGGTTTCTTCAAGCGATTTGTCACACAAGAGGTAGCGTACCTTCTCGGCAATGGCTTAACGCTTGAAAATGAGGAAAACAAGAACAAGCTCGGCAAGGACATTGACAGCAGACTTTACAGAGCGGTTAAATCTGCTCTGATTGAAGGTGCTGTTTTCGGCTTTTTCAACAACGGAGAAGTCGAGTTTTTCAAGCTGACCGAATTTGTACCGCTATATGACGAGGAAAACGGCTCACTTATGGCAGGCATCCGCTTTTGGCAGATAGACGATAATAAGCCGTTAAGAGCTACGCTATATGAAGTTGACGGATTAACGGAATATATCCGCAGAAACGCTGAACAAATGCAGGTGCTGAAGGAAAAGCGACCTTACATACAGAAGATTGTTTCAAGCATTGCGGACGGCGATGTTATCTACGATGGCGAAAATTATCCGTCTTTCCCTATCGTTCCGTTATGGGCGAATACAGAAAAGCAAAGCGAAATCGTAGGCAAGCGAGAACAAATTGACTGCTATGACCTTATCAAGAGCGGATTTGCGAACGACCTTGACGAAGCGGCTATGCTTTATTGGACTATCACTAATGCAGGCGGTATGACCGATATGGATTTAGCCAAATTCAAGCAGAAAATGGCTACAATCAAGGTGGCGAATATCGACAATGGGGATGAAGGCTCAAGAGCAGAAGCCCATACGGTAGATTTACCCTATCAAGCGAGAGAAGTATATCTGACAAGGCTTGAAAAAGACTTGTACAAGGATTTTATGGCTCTTGACGTAGAGCAAATCGCCGCAGGAAATGTAACCGCTACACAGATAGAGGCGGCTTACGAGCCGTTAAACGAGAAATGCGATGAGCTTGAATTTTGCATCATAGAATTTCTCAACGGCATTTTTGCTATTGCAGGAATTGATGATAATCCGACTTTTACAAGGTCGCAAATTTCCAACCGCACAGAGCTTATCGAAAATCTGTTACAGTCTGCTGAATATCTTGGCAACGATTATGTAACGGAAAAGCTCCTTGCATTGCTCGGAGATGCTGACAGGGTAGAGGAGATTATCAAGGGCAATATAGCAACAGAAATGGATAGATTTAACGCTGATACAGAACAAGTGGAAGATGTCGCAACTACAGAAGATGCGATAAGCACGGCAGAGGAAACAGTCGGAAAGACTCTGAACGGAGCGCAGACACAAAGCCTTATCGCTGTAATGACTCAATATTCAAGCGGAGCTTTAACCGAAGGTCAGGCGGTAGCGATTATATCAACGTCAATCGGCGTTACAAAGGAAGAAGCAAGAGCAATAATTAGGGGTGAATAATAGATATGGCAGATAAAGCACACATTTTAACCGATAAAAAATTGGCAGAAATGGAAAAGCATTTGTCTGCCATTTATCGTAGAGCAGAAAAAGAATTAGGTGAGAGTTGGAAAAAGTATTTATCGGAGTCTACAGCGGAAATAGACGAATTGCAAAAAGCCTACGATAAGGCAAAGCAGGGCGGAGATAAAGCGGAAATAAAGAAAAAGGGTGTGGCTTTATCGAGGGCAAAGAAAAAACATACCGTGCAAAACAAGTGGTACAAGGAGAGAACGGAACAGCTTGCAAGAGATATTGCAAATGTCAACCAAACGGCTTTAGCTTACATCAACGGACAATTACCCGAAGTATATTCACTGAATTATAACGCTATAGCTCCTGATGTGGAAGGTATGGGCGGATATTCTTTTTCCCTTGTCGATGCTGATACAGTCCGCAATCTGTCTTTGTCTGATGATAGCCTTTTGCCGACAAAGGAGCTGAATATTCCGAAAGATGTTCGGTGGAATGTCCGCAAAATGAATGCCGAAGTGCTACAAGGCATTTTGCAGGGCGAAACAATGGATGAAATCGCAGGCAGAATGTCAAAGGTTTTCGGTATGAATGAAAACTCTGCTATCACAAATGCGAGAACAATGGTAACAGGTGCGGAAAACAAAGGCAGAATGGATAGTTACACAAGAGCAGAGGCAGATGGAATAATCCTTGACAAGCAATGGATAGCCACGAATGACCGCAGGACAAGACATTCACACAGAAACAAGCCTGAAGGAGTGGGAAGCGAAATCGTAGGAGCACAAGAACCGTTTTCCAATGGTCTGATGTACCCGGGCGACCCAAACGGAGAGCCGTCCGAGCTGTATAATTGCCGCTGTACTGTTGTTTCGATTGTAAAGGGATTTAAAAAACGAGGTAAAAAATGAGCGATTACACATACAAAGACAACACACAGGAAGTTCTTTCCGCTTTAGAACACGCTATCGGAAACGGCTTAACCGCTATAGGGTTCACGGCAGAAAGACACGCAAAAGAAATCATATCTGAAGAACAAGCCGTTGACACAGGCAGACTTCGTAATAGCATCACTTTTGCTATTAGTGGCAAAAAGGCAAATATACAGAGTTACAAAGGCGACCACGGAGAAGATGGCGGTACTTATAGCGGTACTGCTCCTGAAAGCAAAGATAAATGCGTTTACATTGGGAGTGGGGTAAAATATGCCGTTGGGATTGAGTTAGGGATTCACCGAAAGAAAGGTGCTGTGCATATGCTACAAAGAGCGGCAACAGAACACACAGAAGAATACAAGCAGTTGATGGAAGATGCGATAGAGTCAGCGGAGGAATAAAATGACAGTAAATATTTTAGGGACAGAATACAAAATCATAGTCAAAAATTACGATGAAGAGGAAGCATTCAGCAAAAACTCTTATAG
Source organism: Clostridia bacterium (assembly GCA_017483065.1). Taxonomy (GTDB): domain Bacteria; phylum Bacillota; class Clostridia; order UBA1381; family UBA1381; genus HGM11525. The sequence continues at coordinate 54,559 of JAFULX010000002.1, forward strand.
TGGTTTTTGCAATGGGTACAAAAAAGAAATCGTGCTTTGTGATATGCACACCTTTAAGGGATGGGAAAACGAGGATGAAGAAACTATAGTAAACTGCCATAAGCAAGACCTACGGCACGAAATAGTACACGCCTTTTTCTATGAAAGCGGATTGTGGGACAATTCTTGCTGTGGCGGTGCTTGGGCGAAAAATGAAGAAATGGTGGACTGGATAGCGTTGCAGGGAGAAAAGATTTACGAAGCTTGGAAAAGTTGCGATGCTATCTCTTGACAAATCTTTTCTTTTGTGATACAATGATAGTGCAGATTGGTTCTCCTTAATATCCCTCATTTATTTATCTCTGTACGCCCTTGCCGTAAAAAGCAGGGGCGTTTTTCTTTGGGTATTGACAAATAGAAAAAGTTGTGTTATACTATAGGCGAAAAATCTGAATGGCAAAGCACAGCCACCGAAGGAAAGGAAGATGACTTATCGCACTCACAAGAAAAATGCTTAAAGCAATGGGAATCGAAGAAGAAAAGATTGACCAAATAATAGAGGCTCACGCTGAAACGGTTGATAGCTTAAAAGAAGAGCGTAACAACTACAAAGCGGATGCTGAAAAACTTGCCGATGTTCAAAAGGAATTGGACAGGGCAAAAGAACAACTCGCAAAGAAAGGCGAGGGCGAAACTGTGGCTAAAGATGAGTATGACAAGTTACAGAAGGAATATGCAGACTATAAGAACGATGTTAAGGCGAAGCAGACAAAGGCGGCAAAGGAAACAGCTTATAGAGAGCTGTTAAAGTCTGTCGGAGTAGGCGAAAAGCGTATAGCAAGTATTCTGAAGGTAACGGATATCGAAGCCATCGAGCTTGACAAAGACGGAAAAATCAAGGATGCAGAAAAGCATACTGAAGAGGTCAAGAGTGAATGGGCGGATTTCATCGAAACGCAGTCGCAACAGGGCGTGAAAACATCCAATCCCCCTGCTAATAACGGCAAGGGCGGTACAATGACGAAAGAACAGATACTGGCGATTAAGGATGGTGGCTTACGCAGACAAGCCATTGCAGAAAATCCGCATCTGTTCGGATTAGAAAACAAATGACGAAAGGAAAATGACAAATGGCGGCTGAAACAAATACAATTATGCAGACAGACCTTGCAAGAGTTAGAATGGTAGATTTTAACTTACAGTTTACAGGCTCTGTGAGAAAATTAATTGAGGCTCTCGGCGTTACAAGAAAGATTGCAGTACAGGAAGGTTCTGTGCTTAAACAGCTAAAGGTTACAGGCACTCTCCAAAGCGGAGAAGTAGCAGAAGGCGAGCTTATCCCTCTTTCCAAGTATCAGACCACAGATGTTATTGTTGGCGAAATCAAGCTGAACAAGTGGAGAAAGGCAACAACAGCCGAAGCTATTGGCAAGGGCGGTTATGACCAAGCAGTCGGAGCAACTACCGATAAGATGGTTAAGGACATCCAAAAGACCATCAGAAATGGTCTGTTCACCTTTATGGAAAACGGCACAGGTACAGCGGCAGGCTCTTCACTTCAGCCTGCACTTGCAAACGCTTGGGGACAACTCGCAGTTCTTTTTGAAGACGATGCAGTAGAAACTGTATATTTCCTTAATCCCCTTGATGTTGCTGACTACCTCGGCACAGCAAATATCGAGATGCAGACAGTTTTTGGTATGAACTATGTTGAAAACTTCCTCGGTCTTGGTACTGTATTTTTCAATAGCTCTGTTCCGAAGGGCAAGTTCTTCGCTACTGCAAAGGAAAATATCGTAACATACTACATAAATATGTCAAGTGGCGATATTGCAAGAGCTTTCGAACTTACAACAGACGAAACAGGCTACATCGGCATCAAGGAATATCCTGACGAAGACACAGCAAGAGTTCTTGACCTTGTTATGTCGGGTGTTACTTTCTTCCCCGAGAGAGCTGACGGTATCGTAATCGGTACAATCGGTGCTACAAGTGATGAAGGTGCAGGCGGAGAAGATGCTGGCGGCGATGAGGAGCAGGGTGCATAATGTACACAGTAATTAAGAGATTTGCGGACTTACAAGACAACAGATATGTTTATAACGTAGACGATATTTACCCTCGTGAAGGTGTAAAGCCTACAAAAAAGCGTATCTCCGAGCTTGCAAGCAACAAGAACAAGTTGAAAACTCCTCTTATCGTTGAGATTGAAGAAGTCGAAACAGAGGATATAATCGAATAACGAAAGGCGGCTTTATAATGCTCACGGAAATCTGTGCGGAAATCCGCAACTACTTTGTCGAGGAAATTCGGCAAGGCAATTACAAGATTGTCAACGGCAAGATAGAGCCGCTTGACTTTTTAAAAGAAGGTCAATATTTCCGAATCGTAGGCAGTAGCTTGAATGATGGAGTGTATCAGTACCCCGATTATGCCTTGCCTAACGATGAAGAGTTTGACGGCTCTGTTTGGGCGATGGCTGTGCCTCCGAGCTTTATCGCCCTTGCCGAGTCTATACGAAATTATGCTGAAAGTGACGAGGCAAAGCCTTCCGCTTATACTTCCGAGAGTTTCGGTGGGTATAGTTACACGAAAGCGACAGACTCTAACGGCTTGCCGTTATCGTGGCAAAAGGTATTTGCAAACAAGCTGAATGCATATAGAAGGATGTCGGTGTTATGAGCTTAATATCGAGTGCAATGGAAGATGTTGTACTGCTTGAAAAAAGAAGCGTATCGGATGGCGAAGGCGGTTTTATTGTTGAGTGGGAAGAAGGAGCAGTCTTTCAGGCGGCTATTACCTTTGATACCTCAATAGAAAGCCGTGTAGCCGAGGTGCAGGGAGTTAAGAGCAGATACACGATAACTACAAGCAAGAATGCAAAGTTAGAGTATCACGATGTAATCAAGCGTTTATCTGATGAAAAGATATTCCGCATCACTTCTGATGGCGATGATAAGCAAACTCCCAATGTAGCATCATTCCAGTTTTTGCAGGTAACAGCGGAGGAATACAAGATATGACCAAAGAAGCGGCGATTTTTCAATTTTGGGGACAATTTCTCCCTGCTTATGAAGAAAATACAATCCATTCAGGCAAAGACCTGAATGGAAAGGTAGTCACTTTCCCATACATAACTTATCAGGTAGTTACAGACAACTTTGATAGTGAAGTGCCTATGACCGCTTCTGTATGGGATGAGTCAACGTCTTGGAGCAATATAAACAGAATTGCAAGAAACATGTCCGAAACCATAGGCGATGGCTTGTTCATTAAGTGCGATGGTGGAAAGATATGGATAAAAAAAGGCACTCCGTTTGCTCAAAATATGGGTGATGAGAGTAACAACCTTATAAGGCGAAAATATTTAAATATAACAGCAGAATTTCTGACTTTAAACTGAAAGGAGATTGCAGAAAATGGGTAGATTTTCAAAAATTCCCGAAACTACATTTGACGAGTTACAAGTTGATGCAGGTGTGCTTTTAAAGGGTTTTAACCCTGCCGAGCCTACTCTTGACAATGCGAATATCATTTGTGCAACAACAGGCGGTATAAATCCTGTATGTACTCCTACTTTTGCTGACTGGGGAGCAGATATAGACAACTGCCCCGAAAACACAAAGGAACTGAAGGAAATCACAGGCTACACTTGTTCTTTAGGCTTTACTGCTTTAACTGTGACCGCTGAAACAATCAGAATGGCACTCGGTGCGGCTGATATTGAGGCAGAAACAGGAAAGATAACACCTCGTCACGAACTTGAAGACGAAGATTTTGCTGATGTTTGGTGGGTGGGCGATATTTCAGACGGTGGCTTTGCCGCTATCTGTTTAAAAAATGCTTTATCCACAGGCGGTTTTAGTCTTCAGACTACTAAGGCAGGTAAGGGACAAGTAAGTGTAACACTTACAGGACACTATTCAATCGAAGCACAGGATGATGTGCCTATGGAATTTTATGTAATTAAGGGCAACGAAGCCTAAACAATAAACGGAGGTATCGACAATGAAGTTATCACAATTGTCAACAGACAAAAGCTTTGATGTTCTTTGTGAGCTTTCTATCTATTGCGTAAATATCGTTGCAGATGAAGAGCTTATGAACACAATCTTTTCTGAATTTGTGGAAAAAGAAGGTAAGACAAGGTTACAAGCAATAATCGAGGCTTGTTCTGACAAGCTCATATCTATGATACCGCTTTTGTTAAAAAAGCATAAATCTGACGTGCTTGGAATTGTAGCCACGCTCAACGAAATGACCGTTGAAGAGGTCGGAGAGCAAAATATTATGGTTACAATGAAGCAAATCAAGGAGATAATTCAGGATAAGGAATTTGTCGATTTTTTCAAATCGTGCGGAGATACAGAGAACGAGTGACCGAAGCTCTTCTATTTTCGCAGTATAAAAAAATGAGTTGCAGAGGGCTGATTCTCGCCTTGCCTATGATTATAAAAAGGCAAGATGAAGGGTTAGCTCTTCGTTTATATGTCACAGATTGCTTGCAAACCATCACCGAAAACACGGCTAAAAAAATTGGTGGAAAGTATGTAAAAATGCGATATGCCGATATCATTAAGCCGCAGAAGGTGGAAACACGGACGGCAGAGCAGATTATAAGCGAAATGCAAGAAAAAATGAATAAAATGGGCGGTGATTGATATAAATTTATTTGATTTATTTGTTCGCATTGGCGTAAAAGACGAGGCGAGCGATAAAGTAAGCGAGATAACAAGCAAACTCGGAAACGGTTTGAAAACTGCCGCCAAAGTCGGATTAGCGGCTGTCGGGGCGGCGGCTACTGGCATTGCCACGTTATCGGGTATGGCGATAAAGAATTTTGCCGAATATGAGCAACTTGTCGGAGGCGTTGATACGCTTTTTAAGGGTGCAAGCAAAAAGTTGCAAAAGTACGCCTCCGAGGCATATCGCACAGTCGGAATGTCGGCAAATGATTATATGTCGAATGTAACTTCCTTCTCGGCGGCTCTTATCAATGCTCTTGGCGGTGATACGGAGTTAGCGGCAGACAAGGCAAACAAAGCTATGACGATTATGTCCGATAATGCTAACAAGATGGGTACAGATTTGCAAAACGTTGTCGACACCTTCCAGTCATTAAGCCGTGGCAATTTTGCTATGCTGGACAATTTAAAGCTCGGCTACGGAGGAAGTAAGGCGGAGCTTGAAAGATTGCTTGCTGATGCGGAAGCATATAAATCAGCTATGGGCGAGATAGTCGACTATGATATATCCAATTTTGCAGATATAATTGATGCTGTCGGGGTTATACAAGATAAGCTCGGAATAACTGGAGCGACTGCACAAGAGGCGGCAGGGACTATAAGCGGCTCGTTCTCAATGATGAAGTCCGCTTGGAAAAATCTTGTAACAGGTATTGCGGCTGATGACCTCGATTTTGACGAACTTGTCGACAATTTTGTTTATTCTGTGGATGCCGTTGCAGATAACCTTCTGCCGAGAATCGAAAAAGCAATAAACGGAGCAAGCAAGCTGATAAGCAAACTCTTACCGAAGATATTGCAGAGAATACCGCAGATTCTTAAAGATAATCTCCCTGTGCTTCTCGGTGCAGTAGGCGACATAATACAGGCAATATTACCTGTAATTCGTGAATCTTTACCTGTTCTTCTCGATGCGGTGCTTATGCTTGTAGATATGATAATTGACAATGCAGATGAGTTTACCGAGGCGGCAGTAGAAATAGTGCTTGTCTTAACGGAAGGACTTTTCAACGCTCTTCCTCGTCTGCTCGATAGAATCCCTGAATTATGCGACAAGATTATTACAGGTATCATAAGCGGATTGACAGGACTTTCCCCTGAAGTCGCAGGAGTTTTTGGAGATATAGGAGCAAATGCTTTAAATCAATTCACAACGCCGCTGAAAACTATACAAGCCTTTTTATCAGGAGATTTGGCAAAGGCTGTGCAGATAGGCGGAGAGGGATTTATCGGCTCTGTTCGTAATTTATTTAACATCATAGACGGAATTTTCGGCACAAATCTTTCCAAATGGTATGATGACGTTTATAATTTCTGGTTTGATGCAGGTGCGAAGCTCTACGAAATGATGAACGCAGGTCAGATAGAGGAAACAGAACTAAAAACTCGCACATCTGCCGCAAGACAGAATACAAGGTTAGCGGCAAATGAGTATATGCGACAAGGATATTCGCCTGAAGAAGCACTTGAAATGGCGAAAAAGGAAAATCTCAAAACTTCCGAGGACATCTACGCTTGGGATAAATGGGGCGGATATGATGTCAACGAAGCTTATAACAATCTCTATGCAAGCGGACAAATTGAAGGCACAGACAGAAGCTATTTTTCAAATTCGTTTGCATCAGAAACAGCATCCGCATATCCCGAGCCAGTCAATATCTCTGTGCAGTTAAGAGGCGGTACAGAAATCGGCAGAGCGTTCATAAGCGATATGAACTCGGCAAGAAGAGTAGACGGCTCTTCGATATATGCTAATTAAGAAAGGCGGTACAAAAATGAAATATTTCTTTAAAATCAACGATACGGAATTTTCAAATTGTTCCGCCTTATCGGTTGCAGATGTGTACAGAGGCGAAACAAAGAAACAAACGCTTTCAGGAACGCTTTTGTACGATAGGATTGGCAATGCAAAGCTACAGGCAACGGCAAAGCTGAATATGATTACAGAAGCAGAAATGCAAGCGTTAAGAGATGCGGTAAGCGATATGACGGCAACAGTCAGCTTTTATCGAGGCTCTGTTCTTGTTGAAAAAACAATGAGAATAGAGCCGTTTACCGAGCCTACGCCAATATATCTGGGCGGAAAATTGGACAATGGTATAATTTACGGCACGTTAAATATTAAGGCGGTGGAATTATGAGAGCGATTTCAGAAAATCTGCTTAACAAAATACAATCAAATACAAGAGCTTATGACATAATGCTTACAGTATATCATAGATATATAGATGCAGACAAAAATATCAGCTTTGATACTTCTACCGATTACTCGTCAAATGCGGAACTGCTCGGTGTTTCAAGCTTACATGGTGCTACTACTGGATATTTACAGCTTGGCAAAACTTTTGTGAGCGAGATTGATTTCTCGCTTACAAAGAATGCCGTTTGCCGTGTAGGTGACAAGGTTAAACTTTGGCTTGACTTTGGCGAAGGCGATACCATAACGCTTGCTACAGCTTATGTCGATACCGTTTCGCACGACCAATGGCAGAGTAACTTTACCGCATATGATAAAATGATGCAGTTAAATAAAGCGTATATATCCGAGTTGACTTACCCTGCATCAGCATCAGCGGTAGTGGACGAGATTTGCGAGCAGACGGGACTTGAATTAGAGCCGTTTGTGTTCGAGTGCAATCCAACGCTGAAAGTTGCTCCCGTATCTCCTAACACAGATTACAACGGCAATTCCGTCTATTATTCATACCGAGAGATACTCGGATATATCGCCCTTGCCAATGCTTCAAATGTGGTTATTGATGAAGAAACGGAAAAACTGAAATTCGTCAAATATACGGATAGTGGCTCTGTCTTTGATTATAACAAGACAATTCGCAGGACTATCAATAATGAAAATTATGTGATAAATGCTATTAAGGTAAGCGATACTGGATATAGCGAAGGAAACGCAAAAGGCGAATTTGAAGTGTTTTTCCCTCTGCAAATTACACAGCCAAAAGAATATATTTATTCTTATCTTACAACTTTCTTTGTTGGACTTTCCTATATCGGTATGACTGCACAAAAGCAAGG
>JAFULX010000099.1 GCA_017483065.1 Clostridia bacterium
GTTACAGAGTTGAAATTGACGTTTTCTCGGGAAAAAAGGACGCATTCTCCGAGTTTTCGGCAGAGTGTCCCGAGTTAATGTCACCTGATTTTAACGGAAAATTTGACGATTTCGGTGATGCAAGATATAAAATCACCTTCCACGACGATATCGGCATAGGCTCGCTGGAATATGCAAATGCTATTTCCAAGCTTGCAAAGCTAAGCTATTCCTTTATTTCTCTTGCAAGTGATGAAGAAAATTTGTCTGCCGCAGTTAAGCTCCGTCAGCTATGCGAAAAACACGGTACCAAACCGATAATTCAGACAATTATTTCCAATACCGAAAAGAAGGAAGCTCTTATAAATGCCCGAAATTACAAAGGGCAAAGCTATGACATTGATTTTATCGGTGATATCAAGAGCCATTATTCTGCTGAAACCATACTCGGTGATGATATTACCAAGGAAGCCCTCTCAAGGCATATGAAATGGGGGAACGAGGAGGATTTCTGGAGGTTTGAGTATAACTCAAAATCCTCGATAGCATCAGCTATTCACCGCAGAGCGAAGATAGAATGTAATATTCCAGGTGCAGATGTTGAGGTATCGCAGAGAACAGAGGAGGAAAAATACAACCTAAGACGCTTAGAGCATCGCCGCTGGAATGCTTACATACGTTCGGAGGGTTATACATACGGTGAGATTAGAAATGACCTTGCCAAAACGCACAACTGTTTAGTGCCTTTCGACGAATTACCGCCGCACGAACAGGAAAAGGACGACGACTGACAATATAAGGAGTGAGATAGAGTGGATAAATTTGAACTTGTTTCGGAATTTGAGCCAATGGGTGACCAGCCTGAGGCGATAGAGAAGCTTGTCAAAGGCATTAACGACGGCTTAAAGTTCCAGACCCTAATGGGTGTAACAGGTTCGGGAAAGACCTTTACAATGGCAAATATCATTGCAAAAGTCAACAAGCCAACACTTGTCCTTGCTCATAATAAAACACTGGCTGCACAGCTTTGCAGCGAGTTCAAGGAATTTTTTCCGAATAATGCGGTAGAGTTTTTCGTGTCCTATTACGACTATTATCAGCCTGAGGCTTATATTCCGCAGACAGACACCTTTATCGAAAAGGACGCATCTATAAATGATGAAATCGATAAGCTGCGTCACTCTGCAACCTTTGCTCTATTTGAGCGAAAGGACGTTATTATTGTTTCGAGTGTTTCGTGTATTTATGGTCTTGGCGACCCTGAGGATTATCAGAATTTGATGATATCGGTAAGAGTCGGTATGGAAAAAAGCCGTGACGATATAATAAAACGGCTTGTTGACATACAGTATGAAAGAAACGATATTAACTTTATTCGTAATAAATTCCGTGTCCGAGGCGATGTTCTGGAGATTTTTCCTGCCAATAATGGTGAAAATGCAATCAGAATTGAATTTTTCGGTGATGAGGTTAAAAGAATAAGTGAGGTAAATGTTATAACAGGTGAGGTTTTAGGCTACCGAAATCACGTTGTTATAATGCCTGCGTCACATTACGTTACAACAGGCGAAAAAATGCAGCTTGCAATTGCCGCCATTTTGGACGAGCTTCGGGAACGTATAAAATATTTCAAAGAGCGTGATATGCTTATCGAAGCACAAAGGATTGAACAGCGTACAATGTACGATGTGGAAATGCTTCAGGAAATAGGCTTTTGTCAGGGAATCGAGAACTACTCCCGTGTAATAAGCGGCAGAGAGGCTGGCAGTGCACCGTACACCTTGATTGATTATTTCCCCGATGATTTTCTCTTATTTATTGACGAATCACACGTTACAGTTTCGCAGGTCAGGGCAATGTATAACGGTGACAGAGCGAGAAAAGAATCACTTGTAGGCTACGGCTTCAGGCTTCCATGTGCCTTCGATAACCGACCTCTTATGTTTAATGAATTTGAGGATAAAATAAGTCAGGTAATATTCACATCGGCAACACCCGGAGATTATGAAAAGCAGCACTCGCAGAATTTAGCGGAGCAGCTTATTCGTCCGACAGGTCTTTTAGACCCGAAAATTTCGGTAAGACCTATTGAAAATCAAATTGACGACTTGATTGCCGAAATAAATAAACGTACCGAAAACGGTACACGGGTGCTTGTAACAACTCTTACAAAGAAGATGGCTGAGGATTTATGTGATTATCTCCGCTCTGTCGGAATTAAGGTGCGTTATATGCATTCTGAAATCAAGACGATTGAGCGAACAGAAATTATCAGGGATTTACGAATGGGCATATTTGATGTTCTGGTCGGTATCAATCTTCTAAGAGAGGGACTTGACCTTCCTGAGGTGTCGCTGATTGCCATACTTGATGCTGATAAGGAGGGTTTCCTGCGAAGTGAAACCTCATTGATTCAGACTATCGGCAGAGCTGCCAGAAACGCAGAGGGCGAGGTTATAATGTACGCGAATACAATCACAGGCTCAATGCAGCGTGCAATTGACGAAACAAACCGACGCCGTACAATGCAGGATAAGTATAATAAGGAGCACGGAATTACTCCGACAACTATACGTAAGGATATCAGAAGCATTATTGAAACCATTGTGCCTGCTGAAGCAGAGACACAAACGTCCGAAAATGATATTTCGGTTATGATTGATAACCTTACCGACGAAATGCTTGCAGCTGCGGAAATGCTCGAATTTGAACGTGCCGCAGAGCTTCGTGACAGAATACAGATGTTAAAGGAACGAAAGAAATGAATAAATATATCAAAATAAAGGGAGCAAAGGTGCATAACCTGAAAAATGTGAGCGTGAATATACCGAGAGAAAAGCTTGTTGTTCTGACAGGTCTTTCAGGCTCGGGTAAATCCTCGCTTGCATTTGATACGATATATGCAGAGGGACAAAGACGTTATATCGAGTCACTTTCGAGCTATGCGAGAATGTTTTTGGGACAGATGGATAAGCCTGATGTAGAGAGTATTGAGGGTCTTTCGCCCGCAATCAGTATTGACCAGAAAACCACCTCGAAAAACCCTCGTTCAACTGTCGGTACAGTAACCGAAATATATGATTATTTAAGACTTTTATATGCCAATATCGGTATTCCGCATTGTCCCAAGTGCGGCAAGGAAATCAAGCGACAGAGCATTGACCAGATTGTTGATAATATTACCACACTTGAAGAAGGAACAAAAATTCTTGTTCTTGCGCCTGTTGTCCGTGGCAAAAAGGGCGAGCATAAGAAAATTTTTGAGGACGCAAAAAAATCAGGCTTTGTGCTTGTTATTGCCGATGGTATTCAGTATGAGCTTACAGAGGAAATCAAGCTTGACAAAAATATTAAGCATACCATTGAAATTGTTGTTGACAGACTTATTATCCGTGAGGGGATAGAAAAACGTCTTACAGACTCGGTTGAAACTGCAGCAAATCTTACGGGGGATATTGTGTCCGTGCAAATTCTCGGCGGAGAAACACTTACTTTCAGCCAAAGCTATGCGTGTGAGGATTGCGGAATAAGCATTCAGGAGCTTACTCCGAGAATGTTTTCATTTAACAACCCCTATGGTGCGTGTCCTGAATGTGACGGTATTGGCTTTATATCAAAGATTGACCCTGAGCTTATAATATATGATGAAAACCTTTCACTGATTGAGGGTGCTATATATGCTCCCGGCTGGGCAGCTCCCGAAATTCCAGACAGTATGGCACATATGTACTATACATCGCTTGCCAAGCATTATAATATTGACATAAATACACCGTTTAAGGACCTGCCCGATGACTTTAAAAAGGTAGTACTTTTTGGCAGCGGAAACGAAAAAATCAAAATGGAATATACCCGAAATTATGGCTCAGGAACATATCTTGCACCCTTTGAGGGTGTGGTAATATGCCTTGAAAGACGTTATAACGACGGAAAATCCGATTATGCAAAGGCAGAGATAGAAAAATACATCAATACCATAGGCTGCTACAAATGTAAGGGAGCAAGGCTCAACGATCAGGTATTAGCAGTTACCGTCGGCGGAAAAAACATATTTGAGTTTACGTCTATGTCGGTGAGGGAGGAGATGGAATTTCTCGATAATCTAAAGCTAACGGAACGTGAGGAATTTATTGCGGCACAGATTTTAAAGGAAATCAGAGCAAGGCTTCAATTCCTCCTTGATGTAGGTCTTGATTATCTAACGCTTTCAAGGTCATCGGGAACACTTTCTGGCGGCGAGGCACAGAGAATACGACTTGCTACACAGATTGGCTCAGGTCTGACAGGTGTATTGTATATTCTTGACGAGCCGAGTATCGGACTGCATCAAAGAGATAATGAGCGTCTGATTAAAACGCTCAAAAATCTGCGTGACCTTGGTAATACCGTAATTGTTGTAGAGCATGACGAAGATACAATGCTTGTTGCTGACCATATCGTCGATATCGGTCCCGGTGCAGGTGTTAACGGTGGTGAGATTATCGCAGAGGGAACTGCCGAGCAGATTATGAAAAACCCCAAGTCAATTACGGGCGAATATCTTTCAGGCAAAAAAGCAATTCCCTTACCCGAAGCAAGACGTACACCGAAGGGTTGGCTTAAAATTATTGGTGCAAAAGAGAATAATCTGAAAAATATTGATGTAAAAATTCCTCTCGGAGTATTTGTCGGAGTAACAGGCGTTTCAGGCTCGGGAAAATCGTCGCTCGTAAACGAGATTTTATACAGACAGCTTGCCCGTGATTTAAACCGTGCAAAAATTCACGCAGGTGCTCACAAGAGAATTGAAGGAATTGAGCAGCTTGATAAAATTATAGACATAAATCAGGCACCAATTGGCAGAACACCACGCTCAAACCCTGCCACATACACTAATATATTTAATGATATACGTGAAATTTTTGCACAGACCAATGATGCGAAAATGCACGGCTATAAGCCGGGACGTTTCAGTTTTAACGTCAAGGGCGGTAGATGTGAAGCGTGTCAGGGTGACGGTATTGTAAAGATAGAAATGCACTTCCTTTCTGACGTATATGTACCGTGCGAGGTCTGCAAGGGAAAACGCTATAACAGAGAAACTCTTGACGTTAAGTACAAGGGAAAAAACATCTATGATGTTCTTGAAATGACGGTTGACGAGGCAGTTGAGTTCTTCTCGGTACACGAAAAGCTTGTAAGAAAGCTGAAAACCTTGCAAGACGTCGGACTAGGCTATATCAAGCTCGGACAAAGCTCAACCACATTGTCAGGCGGTGAGGCACAGCGTGTTAAGCTTGCAACAGAGCTGTCAAAACGAAGCACAGGCAAAACCATTTATGTACTTGACGAGCCTACAACAGGACTTCATAATGCTGATGTTCACCGTCTTGTAGATGTTTTGCAAAAGCTTGTTGAGGGCGGTAATACCGTGCTTGTAATCGAGCATAATCTCGGAGTTATAAAAACCTGCGATTATATCATCGATTTAGGTCCTGAGGGCGGCTCGGGCGGTGGTACGGTTATTGCAGAGGGTACACCTGAAGAAATTGCAAAGTCAAAAAAGTCATATACAGGAAAATTTTTGAAGGATATTTTAGCAAAGGATAAATAAAATCCTTGACTTTTTGCTCTGTGTAGTGGTATAATCTAATAAAGACTATGAAAAAGACAGTAGCTCTCCGAATAGGTCAACAAGAGATGGGAAGTCTTGGGCTGTAAGCTTTCCTTTGACCTTGGAGCGTGAATACCACTTTGGAGTCGTACGCTGAACGGAATTATTCTCATTAAGCGTTACCGCATATGTCGGCGTTACAGACAAATGAGTGATGGCTTCTTTGCCATAATTAGGGTGGAACCGTGCGAAATTTTGCACCCCTAAGATAACCCGTAGCTTCGGGCTTTCTTAGAGGTGCTTTTTGTTTTACGCACCCCTTGACAATATAATTTTTAGGAGAGTGTCAAAAATGGAAATGAACGAACTTCAAACACTGCGTCATTCGGCGTCGCACGTACTTGCACAGGCTGTAAAACGTCTGTATCCCGATACCAAGCTTGCTATCGGACCTGCAATTGATACAGGCTTTTATTATGATTTTGATACCGAGCATACCTTCACAATGGAGGACTTGGAAAAAATCGAAGCTGAGATGAAGAAAATTGCAAAGGAAAACTTGAAAATTGAGAGATTTGAGCTTCCGAGAAAGGAAGCGTTGGAGCTTATGAAGGACGA
>JAFULX010000010.1 GCA_017483065.1 Clostridia bacterium
ATTTATCGCCTTTTTTCAAAATGGCGGGAATAAAATGAGAATTTGCCATAGTGTTCGGGAAATACTGTGTTTAAAGACATATAGCAGAATGTTTGCCGTATGCCGCACCTTCTTTGTAATTTCCTTCATCAAGAGCGTTTGCACTGTAAAGCTGAACGCCAGGAAGGTCGGTATAACACTCCATAGAAAGCTTGCCGTCTGATGAGGTCATTACTGCGAATTTTCGGAAACCTCTGCCGTTTATTACAAAATTATGGTCATATCCGCCGAAAAGCTGTATCTGCTCGCAGCCGTCTGCGATATCATCGCCTATTTTTTTTGATTTTGTAAAATAAAAATCAGTGCCTTTTACAGATAGAATTTCACCGTAGGGCATACATTCTGCGGTATTTGGCGTATAAAAATCGGAATTAAGCTGCAATGTCTGACCGTAAACCGTACCCGAGTTGTGTCCGTCAAGATTGAAATAACTGTGGTTTGTAAGATTGAGTACGGTATCCTTGTCGCATACTGCCTCATATCTTATTTTAAATGAATTATCCTTTGTGAGAGTATATGTCATTTTTAATGTAAGATTTCCAGGGAAACCCTCCTCGCCGTCGGGACTTTCGAGCGAGAAAATAAGTGCAGGCTCGTCCGTATTAACGGTCTGTACAGTCCAGACCTTTTTGTCAAAGCCGACGATACCGCCGTGCAGACTGTTTTTACTATCATTTGTACCGACCTTGTATGTAATGCCGTTAAGCTCAAAAATTGAATTTTCAAGTCTGTTTGCGTGACGTCCAACAGCAGCTCCGAGATAACCGTTGTTATTGAGATAGTCCTCGAAGTTTTCTCTGCCCAAAACAACATCTCTGCCGCTGATTTTAATACTTCTGATGATGCCACCGTAGTTGTAAACCTCGGCAACAAGTCCTTTGCCGTTATCCATTGTGTAAAGGGAAACGTCCTTGTCGTCATATTTTGCAACAATTTTATTTGTAATACTCATAATGCTGTCCTTTCGTATTTATTTTGCGTTCTGAATTTCCTCAAGACCAAGCTCCAGTGCTCTTGCAAGCTGGTCAGGACAGGAAGTACCACGCATATTGCAGTCTGTTCCTTTTAAAAGCTCAATAAGTTCGGTTGCTGCTCTTCCTTCGCATAGCTTAGCGACGCCTTGAGTGTTGCCGCTGCAGCCTCGTGTAAATTGTACATTGTGTACAATTCCGTTTTCAATTTCAAAATCAATCTGTGCCGAGCAAACGCCTCGGGGTGTAAATGAAAATTTTGCCATAGATTTCGCCTTCCTTCGTTTCCAATTTTTAATTAACATTATTATAACACAAGTTTTGTAATGTGTAAATAAAAATATTGACAGAAAGGGAACGATTTAGTATAATATTATTATATATGTAAATAAAGGAGTTTTCGATATGCAAAAGAAATATAAGTTGCTTGCCTTCGACTTCGGTGCGTCAAGCGGCAGAGCTATGCTTGCGACCTTCGACGGTGAGAAAATTACGCTTGAGGAAAAGCACAGATTTTCAAATGACCCCGTTAATATCAACGGTAGCCTGCATTGGGACGTTTTAAGACTGTTTTTCGAGATTAAGCAGGGTATTCTGAAATGTGCAAATTCGGGTGACAGAGATATCGATTGTATCGGTATTGACACTTGGGGCGTGGATTACGGTCTTCTTGATGAAAACGACAAGCTGCTTGGAAATCCGTATCATTACCGTGACACAAGAACTGACGGTATGTATGACGAAGCATTCGAGAAAGTGAGCAAGGAAGAAATTTTCAAGTCGACAGGTATTGCTTTTAACTGGTTTAATACAGTATATCAGCTTTTGTCGGCAAAGCTTTCGGGCGATGTTACACTCAAGAATGCAAAGACTCTTCTGTTTATGCCCGACCTTCTGAACTATTTCCTGACAGGAAAGAAGCGTACAGAATATACGATAGCATCCACCTCACAGATGTTCGATTCCAAGGAATATAAGTGGGCAACAGATATGCTTGAAAAGCTTGGCTTGCCGACCGATATTTATCCTGAGATGATTTATCCGGGAGAAACTGTTGGAACTGTTAAGCCTGAGCTTGCAGAGGAGCTTGGAATAGGTGAAGTGCCTGTAATTGCGGTTGCATCACACGATACAGGCTCTGCTGTGGCATCTGTACCCGTTGAAAAAGATGAGGACTTCATCTACATTTCAAGCGGTACTTGGTCGCTGATGGGTGTTGAGCTTGACGAGCCGAATATTTCCGACGACGCACTCGGTTATAATTTCACCAACGAGGGCGGCGTAAATAAAACAATCCGTTTTCTTAAAAATATTATGGGACTCTGGCTTATTCAGGAGTCACGCAGACAGTGGGACAGAGAGGGTGAGCTTTTAAGCTTTGATGAGCTTGAAAAGCAGGCTAATGAGGCAACACCTTTTGCAAGCCTTATAGACCCTGATTATGAGGAATTCCAGACACCGGGAAATATGCCGAAACGAATTCGCAAGTACTGCGAAAAGACAGGACAGAAGGTGCCTGAAACAAAGGGCGAAATTGTTCGTTGTATTGCAGAAAGCCTTGCGTTTAAGTACCGTCAGGTTGTAGAAGGTATGGAAGATGTTACGGGTAAAAAATATTCGAGCATACATATTGTTGGCGGCGGTATCAAGGATAAGATGATTTGTCGCTTCACCGCAAATGCAACAAAGCGTGTTGTTGAAGCAGGACCCGTTGAGGCTACAAGCCTTGGTAACGTACTTGTTCAGGCTATGGCGGCGGGTGCGATTGCTGACCTTGCCGAGGGCAGAAAGGTAATCAAAAATTCTTTTGATATCGAAAGATATGAGCCGACTGATTCCGATGCTTGGGACGCTGCATATGCGAAGTGGAAAGAAATAATTAAATAATATTGAATAAATTCCGAGGCTCTCTCATAGTATTACTGTGAGAGAGCTTTTCTTAATTTACAAATTATGGAGGAATAACAATGGAAGTGGTAAGAGAAAGTGTAAAAGCGTCGCAGACGGTGCTTGAAAAAAGTATAAAATGCAATGTCGAATCAAATGTCATTGTACCTGACAAAAATCCCGACATTCTTAAAATATTGCAGGTGGACGCAACCTGTGCTGCAAAGAAAAAGATATTGAATGACGGCAGACTTACCGTTGAGGGAAAGATATATGCAGATGTGCTGTATTTGCCCGACAGCGAGGAGGGCGGTGTCAAAACCCTGCCTGCGGTATTTGATTTTACCGACTTCTTTGATTCTGCGCTGCTTGAGACTGGTATGCATACCTTTGTCAGCTGTGACATTGAACAGGTGGAATTAAATCTTGTTAATTC
>JAFULX010000100.1 GCA_017483065.1 Clostridia bacterium
TCTTCGGATTTTGTATCCAGCACATCAAACACTCTCTCCGCACCCGCAAGAGCCGCAAAAACTGTATTCATCTGCATAGAAACCTCATTGATAGGGCGGTTGAACTGTCTGGTATAATTGAGTGATACGGTAATACCGCCCACATCAAATTTCCCGATTGCAACAAGAACGCCTCCGATACAGGCTACCACTGCATAAACCGCATTGCAAAGCTGATGCGTCACAGGTCCCATAATACCCGAGCGGAACTGTGCCTCCTCCTGTGCCCTGCAAAGCTTATTATTCAGATAGGCAAATTCCTCACGTGCATTTTCCTCGTGATTAAACACCTTAACAACTTTTTGTCCCGAAACTGTTTCCTCGGTAAAGCCGTTGAGCATACCGAGATTTTTTTGCTGCTCCGTGTATGCCCTGCGTCCTTTTTTCATAATAGTTTTGCTCAGATAGGTCAAAACAGGCGTCGCAACGATAGTAATTGCACCGAGGATTGGATTTGTGTATAGCATAAGCACAATTGTTCCGACAATAGTAATTGCACCAGAAATTATCTGAATGAGTGTAGTGTTCAGCATTTCGCCAACGGTATCAACATCGTTGGTGAAGCGTGACATAATATCGCCCGTAGAATGTGTATCAAAATACCGCACAGGCAAGCTTTGCAGCTTAGAAAAAAGCTCGGCTCTCATTCGGACAAGCGTCCGCTGTGAAGCCTTCATCATCAGGCTTTGCTGAAGCCATTGAGTAAGTACCGAAATTCCGTAAATAACGGCAAGGAGAACAAGCCATACGGCAAGCCCCCTTAATCTTGCACTCAAATCTGACACAGAATCGTCAAAGTATATGAATTTGTTAATAATCGGACGAAGCAAATACGAGGCGGTCAGAGAGGAAACCGTCTGGGTTACCGAACAAAAAACTGCCGCTATAATCAACGCACGTTCCTTGGAAATGTACTTTACCAAACGGGTAATTGAATTTTTGAGATTTTTCGGTTTGCCCGATGCCC
The DNA here is from genome assembly GCA_017483065.1 of Clostridia bacterium. Classification (GTDB taxonomy): domain Bacteria; phylum Bacillota; class Clostridia; order UBA1381; family UBA1381; genus HGM11525. Next base: position 1,007 of record JAFULX010000100.1, read on the forward strand.
CGAGTGCACTGTTATGACCTCTTCTCGGCCCTATCTCCATCTGCTTTTTTTCACCCTTGACTTTTGTACCGCCGTATTTTGCCTCAAGGCGTGCAGCAACCGCTTCATTCATAGCTTTGTACCTCCTCTCTGTCTTTTTGAGAATAATAAATCTCCTGATAGGTCTTGCAGTTGCGGATAAGCTCATTATGCGTGCCGATGGCGATTATTGCTCCCTTATCCATAACAATAATTTTGTCTGCGTCCATAACAGAGGAAATACGCTGTGCTATAATCAGCTTTGTAATATCGGAAAGCTGTTCCCGAAACGCTCGGCGGATACAAGCGTCGGTTGCCGTATCCACGGCACTCGTAGAGTCATCAAGTATCATAATCTTAGGCTTTTTGAGCAACGCTCTGGCGATACAAAGACGCTGCTTCTGACCGCCCGAAAGATTTCCTCCGCCCTGACCAATCTCAGTATCATATCCGTCAGGGAAAGAGCTTATAAAACCGTCAGCTTGTGCAATCTGGCAAGCGGCAACAAGCTCCTCGTCGGTCGCATTTTCGTTACCCCAGCGAAGGTTCTCCGCAACCGTTCCAGAGAAAAGTGTGTTTTTCTGTAAAACGACCGAAACATTTTCCCTCAGCTCGTAAAGCGAGAGGTCACGAACATTGACACCGTCTACAAATACAGCTCCCTCGTCTGCATCATATAAGCGTGGAATCAAGGAAACAAGGGTCGTTTTACCCGAGCCTGTGGAGCCGATGATACCAACCAGCTCGCCCGAATTGATTTTAACATTGATTTTATCAAGGACGGGGGTATGATTATATTTGAAATAACGGAAGGTTACGTCACAAAATTCGATATCACCCGATTTGATTTTATGGTCTTTTTCCGCTGATTTTTCGTCGCTGATTGCAGAGGTTGTATTCAGCACCTCGGAAATTCGGCGGTCGGAGGCTGCCGCACGAGTTCCCTGCAAAAAGATATTTGCAAGGAAATTCAACGATGTCATCACCTGTGACAAATAGGTAATAAAAGCGGTCAGTGTTCCGATTTCCATACCGCCCACCATTATCTGCTTTCCTGCAATCCATACAACAACGAGTGTTGTGGCATTGATTGCAAGTGCTGATATAGGCTGCATAAGTATCATCATTTTAAGTGCGGCAATGGATTTATCCATAAGTTTGCTGTTAATAATCCTAAATTTGTCCTTTTCATACTCCTCACGCACAAAGGATTTGATAACCTTCTCATTTGTGATAGCTTCACCAATGCCTGTATTGAGTGTATCAAGCTGCTTTTGCATAGCCGTATAGCGTGGTGATGCGATTTTTATGATTAAAAATGTAGCAATTGCAAGAAACGGAACTACGGTCAGTATCACCCACGCAATATCGGGATTAAGAACAAAGGACATAATCAACGCTCCGACCAGCATAATCGGACTGCGGAAGCAGCCACGAAGAAGAGATTGTGTAAAATTCTGAATTTGCGTAATATCATTTGTCACACGGGTAATCAATGAGCCGGTGGAAAAACGGTCAATATCACTGAAGGAAAAGGTCTGTACCTTATCAAAGGTATCCTGTCTTACCCCTGCCGCCATTCGTGAAGCTCCTCTTATAGCAAAAAATGCTCCCAAAACACCCGTTATCAGCATAGCAATTGCAATTAACAGCATATAAAATCCGTTTTTCAGGATATACGGAATATCTCCGTTTGCCGCACCTATATCAATGATATTGGCATTGATAAACGGCATAATAAATTCACCGCATGCTTCAAGCGTCATAAAAACAGGGCCGAGCAAAAAACAATACCAATTCTTTTTTATGTATTTTTTATACTTATTCATCTCTTTTTCTCACCTTCAAATACCGTTTCTTTCATTATATACCAATATTATTTGTTTTGTCAAATTTCTTTATTATAATTTTGAGGATATATTTTATACCTATGGTAAAATATATTTTTGAAAGGAAGTGGATAAAATGAAAACCATTACCAATGACCTTGTGAAGAATTTTAAGATGTATCTTCACGAAAAGGAAAAAAGCGACAACACCATAGAGAAATATATGCGTGATATTCTTTTCTTTAGAAAGTGGCTCGGCGGCAGAGGTATAGATAAATCGGTGGTGCTTGAATACAAAAGAGTACTTTGCGAAAAATATGCACCTGCCAGTACAAATTCAATGCTGTCATCACTAAACGCTTTGTTTGTATTTTTAGATTGGCAGGATTTAAAAGTTAAAATACTCAAAATTCAAAGGCAAATATTTATCGGCAAGGACAAGGAGTTGACAAAGGCTGAATACGAAAGACTGCTTACCGCCGCAAAATCAAAAAGAAATGAACGTCTGTATTGCCTGATACAGACAATAGCGTCTACGGGCATAAGAATTTCCGAGCTGAAATTCATAACCGCAGTTGCCGTAAATTCAGGTCAGGCAACAATAAACTGCAAGGGCAAGGTACGGCAGGTCTTTCTGCCCAAACAGCTTTGTAAAATGCTCAAAGCCTATATTAAACGCCAAAATATTAAAAGCGGTTCGGTATTTATAACAAAAAGCGGAAAACCGCTTGACAGGAGTAATGTTTGGAAAATGCTGAAGGCTCTCTGCGTTTCGGCAGGCGTGTCGGAGAACAAGGTGTTCCCTCACAATCTTCGCCACCTTTTCGCAAGGACGTATTATTCCATTCAAAAGGATATTGTACGTCTTGCCGATATTCTCGGACACTCGAGCGTAAACACCACAAGAATATACACCGTTGAAACGGGAGAAATACACAGATTACAGATACAGAAATTAGGACTTTTGAGGTGCTGAAAAAAATACCACATAATTCCGATTATGTGGTAAAAGCATAGCAATTTATTTAGATATACATACAGATTGTATCACCAAAATGCAGCTTTGTCAATCACTTGCGCTTATTTTTTGATAAAATAAGCCGAAAAAAGGTACAGCAAAACAGACTAATGCAGAAAATGTTCTTCGCATTGGTCTTTTTGTTGCGTAAATTTTGACCCGAAAGCGTACTTACTGCGTCCGAATCTTCATAAGTCGGATATTTTTTACCACATAATCGGAATTATGTTGTGCTTTAATTTTTACCGAAAGAAATAACAGCGAAAGGAGGACACAGGCAAAGCATATTCCCCGTAGCAACACAGCAAGGATATAACTATCAATAAAGGAAGAAGGGATTTTTCAATGAAATTGAAAAAAATATTGTCCACAATTATCGTATGTGCAGCGGTATTGGGTACAATGGGTACTGCTGCATTTGCTGACAGCAAAGCTGCTGCCTTGCCCGAAATTGATTTTACCATCAATGAAGGCAACGATTGGTCTGACATAATCAACACTGCAACAGACACAAACAATGACGGCATATTAACTTACGGAATTAACGGTAAGGTTACGGTTGAAGGTAACGATATTACAGTTAAAGATGAAACGGTTTACTTCGTGCCGGCAACAGGTGCTGCAACTGCGGAATTAAATATTCATAATGCTGCTTCCACATATGTGAATTTCCGTTATAACAATTCTGTAAAGAATGTTTATTTCTGTAACCTCACCTGTTCAAGAACTCTTGGCGGTTGGGTTGGTGACACGGCTCACGCTAACAACTATTTCACAACCTGGGCTTCTTCAGCAGCAACAGTTACGTACAGCAACTGCACATTCTCTAACGGTTCTTCAAACAACCAGTACGGAAAAACAGTTTACACAAGCTGTACATTTAAAAACGCAAGTGAATATTGCCTCTGGATTTATGCTTCTAAAGGTAATGACACAACAGTAACTGTTAATGACTGTGCTTTTGAGGGCAAAAAGGGCGTAAAAATTTATGCTGAAAACGCAGCAGCCGAAGCTACAACAACAATTACAGTTTCTACGTTTGATATAGAGAGCAAGCCCGCTATTGTTTCGTCCGTAGGGGGAACAATTACTCTTGAAAAGGTTGACGCAGCCGCTTGCGAAAACGGACTGCTCGCAAATGAGTATTGGAATCCAACCAATTCCAGCTCCAGCGAACTTGCATCTGTAACCGTTGACGGCAATACACCTGACTATGTTGCTTCAGTAAACGGCAATCTTTACACAAGTACTGCATACGCAGAGGCAGAAGCAACAAAAGCAGGTACTGCTGTTCAGGCTGTAATTGCAGAGATTAACGGCACACCGTATGCAACTTTAGAAGCTGCCGTTGCAGCAGCAGAAGCCAATGACACAATCACTTTGACTTCTGATATTGATTTACAAAACAATCTCTGGACACCGCTGACCTTGCCTAAAGACGTAAACTTTAACGGCAACGGTAAGACAATCAAAAACCTAAAAATCGAAGGCGGAGATAATGCTGCTTTATTTGAAAGTGTAACAGGTAAAAGTGTTGTCGAAAATCTGACAATTGAAAATGTTAATGTCAAAGGCGGTAAAAATGTTGCGGCATTGGCAGGAAGCACAATCAGTTCCTGCAATTTTAAAAACATAAAAATTACAGGTGATATCAAGATTGAAGGCAACTACAAAGTTGGCGGTATCATTGGCGGAGGCTATTCTATGCTGACAGCTTAACAGTTGAAGGCAACGGAAACGGCACAATCACAGGTATTTACGAAGCAGCAGATACCGAAGGTGATAATGTCGGCGGCATCACAGGATATTTGGGCGAGGGCAAATTTACACTTTCAAACTGTAGTGTTTCAGGTGTAACAATTGTCGGTACAAGAAAAGTAGGCGGTATTATCGGTTCTGCTTTTCAGGACAACTCCGTAGTGAATGCAGAACTCGATAATGTTACGGTTGGAACAAATGCAACCTCAGATTATGCTGCTGACAACGTAAAAACAATGGGTATTGGCGGTATAGTAGGATTATATACAGCACACAGTAACAATGACGGAACTTTGTCTGGTACAGTGAAAAATATCACTATGACAAACGAAAACAGTGTCAGTGTTTCTTCAGGTTACATAACAGGCGGTCTCCGAGGAACATCTTCTGTTCAGGCACCTGCCGAAACCTTGAACACTGCAAACATTTCAGTAAGCGGAACAACCACAGGTGCAACAAATACTTATTATGTACCTTCCGTAATATGGAACACCGCAACAGACGCAGGCTATTACGTGAACGAAGAGAGTGAAACTGTCGGTATGATGAGATTTTTATTCTCGGCAGAGGCTTCGGGTACAATTACTAATATCGGTATAAGATTCCTAAACAGTAACGACATCACAGACACGGCAAAGGAGGTTACCTCCACAAACAGCGAAGTTCTTGAATCGGGTGCATTCTACGGTGATATTACCGAAATTCCCGAGGGTACAGCAGGCGACTACTACGCTGCCGCATTCATCGAGCTTGACAACGACAGTGAAAATCCCGTCTGGTCGGACGTAATCAAATGCTCGCCGAATTGGGACAACAACTACACAGGCTATACAGGAGGTGCTGAATAATGGATAAAAAATATATTGCTCCGAAAATAGAAATTGTCAGATTTGACACCGAAGATGTTATTCTTACAAGCGGAGGTGCTCAACCGACAAGCATTATAGGAAACAAGACAGCCGCAGGTATTACAACTCAGGAATTCAGCATTTTTAATGCGGAATAAAGGTATTTGAGGGACGGCGGCACCCCTGCCGTCCCTTTTTCTTTTAAAAAGGCTTTTTACAAAGGAAGGTTGACATTTGAAATTTAATACAAGAAAAGTTATTTTGCTCCGTTTTAGCCAGCTTTTGAAAAGCTGTGTAATTCTGTCGGCTATATGTACAGGTCTTAATCTTTCGGGGGTTTTGCACATACATTATATGTTAGCATTCGGACTTCTTTTCGGGACGGGAATGTTTATATTCTTTAATGTACTTATGATGAGGGAATGTTTTATAGAGGTAAGACATAAACGCAGATATTTCCGTATAAATATAACGGCATATCTGCTTTTTGCGGTACTTTCTCTCACTGTTATTGCCGTATGCCCGACAGAATGGTCAGTATGGTTCTTTTCAATAACAAATTTTATGCGGTATTTTACCGATTATGAGCTTACATATTTATCGGCGGCAATGATATTTCACGGTATAGGCTTGCTGTCGGTCATTCTTGCACCGCTCGGAATGTACGAAAATACACATTCCTCAAGATTTTGGAAGAAAAAAATATGCACAAGCTGCAAAACAGGCAAGGAACTGTTAGAGCTTGACAACCGCTCGTTTGCCTGCCCGTACATTAGGTGTCTGAAAAACAATAAATGCAGCTTTTACGAGCAACTTGAAAGCTCAAGGGGCATAAAATAATACTGGAGGATTTTAGTATGTTAAAAATAATAATTGCTTTTATCGCAGGAATGATGCTCGGCGGTACGCTGGGAGTGTTTGCAATGTGCCTTTTTACCGTACCGCAAAAAGAAGAGAAGGCTTCCGAACAGCACACGGCCGAAAATACCAAAGGCATCTGAATGAAGGCAGGGACTTTTCCCTGCTTTATTTTTTTGTCGAAATTTTGCGTACGTTTTTTCCTGTTCGACAAAAGCTCCCCTGTTTCAACAAAGGATATTTTCGCAGTCTTACAGAAAATAAAAGCTGCAAGGCTTTATCATCTAATAAAGGAGGACGAACAATGAGTGTAACAAAAGCCGAAAAAAATACGCTTGTTATAACAGCTGACGGAGAGCTTGACCACCACACAGCGGCAAAAATACGCAAGGAGGCGGACAATGCTTTTTCGGGTGATACAAGAAATATCATATTCGATTTTTCCAAACTAACCTTTATGGACAGTTCGGGATTGGGTATGATTATGGGACGCTACAAAAAGATACAGAAAAAGGGCGGCTCGCTCGTGATTGTATCGCCTAAGCCGCAGGTTAAGCGGATTTTGGAGATGTCGGGAATAATGAGTATTGCAAAAATCGAGCCTAATATCAAGCAGGCTTTAAAAAGAATGTAAGGGGTGATGAAATGAAGAACAGATTTGATATGGAATTTATAGGAATTTCAGAGAATGAAGCCTTTGCAAGAACGGTGGTAGCGGCATTTACAGCTATGCTTGACCCGACGGTTGAGGAGCTTGCCGAGCTGAAAACCGCAGTTTCGGAGGCGGTGACAAACGCCATCGTCCACGCTTATCCCGAGGAAAGCGGTTTTGTCGTACTGTCGGGCAGAATTGACGGTAATACGGTTTACATAACAATCAGCGATAACGGAATCGGCATTGCAGACGTTGACAAGGCACGTGAGCCGCTTTTCACAGGCAAGCCCGAGGAGGAACGCTCGGGACTCGGATTTTCGATTATGGAAAGCTTCTGCGACAGTATAACCGTCACGAGCGGTCTGGGCGAGGGTACTGTTATTACTCTTGAAAAACGGTTCGGAGGCAGCAAAGGAGAGATATAGCCGATGGACAGAAACACAATGCTTATCGGTCTTGCACAGCAGGGCGACGACGAAGCCACTGAGATACTCTGCCGTGAAAATATGCGGCTTGTCCAAAGTATAGCGGCACGCTTTTCGGACAGAGGTCACGAGCTTTGCGACCTTGTACAGATTGCATCTATCGGACTTTTGAAGGCTATTTCGGGCTTTGACCTGACCCGTGGGCTTAAATTCTCTACATATGCAGTACCCGTCATCACAGGCGAAATAAAACGCTTTCTTCGTGACGACGGGATAATCAAGGTATCAAGAGGCTTGAAGGAGCGTAAAATACTCGCCAAGCGTGCCGAGGAGGAATTGAGGCGGCAGCTCGGACGTGAGCCGACAGTGAGCGAGGTTGCACAAAAGTGCAGTATAACAGTAGGCGAGCTTACCGAGGCATACGAGGCTTGCTCTCCGATTGAATCAATAGATGCACCGTGCGAAACAGGCACCGATTTATCGGAGCGAATCGGCGTATCACAAGAGGAACAAATCGTCGACAAGCTAACCGCTGTAGAGCTTCTCAGCCGCCTTCCTAACCGTGAAAGACAGGTTATCATAATGCGGTACTTCGAGGACCGTACCCAAAGCGATACCGCACGGGTAATCGGTGTATCGCAGGTACACGTATCACGGCTTGAAAGGTCGGCTCTTGAAAAGCTCAGGGCAATGGCTGTACAATAAGCTGCACGTGGTCGGGATATATAACAATCACAGCACTTTCATACGGTGCAAGAGGCACCCATACCACCGTCAAAAGCTTCATAAAATTGTTATATATCTCAAGCCGCACACTACCTGGTGCAACACGGCGTTTTACGCTGCTGCACCCTTTTGGAATGTCCTGAAAAATCACACCGTCCGCACCGGATATCGTTATGGTAGGCAAGTCGGTGTGGTTTTGTGCCATAAGAAACGAATACACGGCTCTCACGCTCCTTCTATACCAAGGTATGCAGGAGCTGTTATTTTTGCTACCTGAAATCGCCTTTCATTTTTTCTCGATTTACACCTTGATTTGACGGTCAAAAAGGAGTATAATATAGAATAAGGGAAAGTGTAATTTAATTACATCGGAGGCGTTTTCATGTTAAGAATGGGAATTGACGTCGGCTCAACCACCGTCAAAGCGGTTGTTCTCGACGAGGGGAAAATTATATACGCCGATTATATGCGGCATTATTCGGATATTAAAAGCACAGTTCAAAAGCTTTTGTCCGATATAACGAATAAGCTCGGCTCTGTCAGCGCAAAGGTGTTCCTGACAGGCTCGGGCGGTCTTTTGATTGCAAAGCTTCTTAAGCTCGGCTTTGTTCAGGAGGTTATCGCCACAAAGCAGGCTGTGTCCGAGCTTTTGCCCGAAACGGACGTTGTTATCGAGCTTGGCGGCGAGGACGCAAAAATCCTGTATCTCACCAACGGTTTAGAGCAGCGTATGAACGGCACCTGTGCAGGCGGTACAGGCTCTTTTATCGACCAGATGGCAGGTCTTTTGAAAACAGATGCGTCAGGTCTTAACGCACTTGCCTTAGAGCATAAAAACATATACCCTATCGCCGCAAGGTGCGGTGTGTTCGCAAAATCGGACGTTCAGCCGCTCCTTAATGAGGGGGCGGCAAAGGAGGATATTGCCGCATCAATTTTGCAGGCAGTTGTAACACAGACAATAAGTGGTCTGTCACAGGGCAGACCTATTTCGGGAAATATAGTATTTTTGGGCGGTCCGCTGCATTTTTTGAGTGCCTTGAGAGAACGGTTTGAGGAAACTCTCGCCACTCGTGCCACAAGCTTTACCACGCCTGAAAATGCACAGCTTTTTGTTGCACTCGGTGCAGCTATGACAAAGCAGAATACCGACGAGGTTGATATTACAGCTCTTATTAAACAGCTCGCCGACTCGCCCGACGCTGAAAGCGAAATTACAAGAATGAGGGCACTTTTCGAGAGCGAGGAGGAATTTGGCGAATTTACCGCAAGACACGAAAAGAACACAGCAAAGCGTGCCTCTTTATCAGATGCAAGCGGTGCGGTTTATCTCGGTATGGATATCGGCTCGACCACCATTAAGGCTGCTTTGATTGACACCGAGGGCAGAATTTTATATGAGCATTATTCCAAAAATGATGCAAGCCCGATTGATATGGGTGTTAAAATATTAAAGGATATTTATTCACGCTTGCCCGAGAATGCATACATAGCAAATGCCTGTGCAACAGGCTATGGCGAACAGCTTATGATGGCTGCACTTCGCATACCCGAGGGAGAGATTGAAACAATCGCACATTATAAGGCGGCGGAGTTTTTCCTGTCTGGTGTTGATTTTATCATTGATATCGGCGGTCAGGATATGAAATGTATGAAAATCCGAAACGGCGTTATCGACTCTATTATGCTAAACGAAGCCTGCTCCTCGGGCTGCGGCAGCTTTATTCAGACCTTTGCCGAGTCACTCGGCTTTACCGCTCCCGATTTTGCAAAAGAGGCTCTTACGGCGAAAAATCCCGTTGACCTCGGCACACGCTGTACCGTATTTATGAACTCCCGTGTCAAGCAGGCACAGAAGGAGGGTGCAACCGTCGGTGATATTTCGGCAGGTCTTTCCTACTCCGTTGTCAGGAATGCACTTTACAAGGTTATTAAGCTGCGTGACCCTGAGCTGATGGGCGAAAAAATTGTTGTTCAGGGCGGTACGTTTAACAATAACGCAATTTTGCGTGCATTTGAGCTTGTATCTGAAAAAGAGGTTGTACGACCCGATATTGCAGGTATTATGGGTGCATTCGGTGCGGCATTGATTGCAAAAGAGCGTGCGTCCGACGTCCCTTGCGGTATCATTACCGCCGAAGAGCTTGACAGCTTTTCTTATACGGGTAATCTTATCCGCTGCAAAGGCTGTTCCAACCAATGCCGTCTTACGGTGACAAAGTTTGCCGACGGCAGAAGCTTTATTTCGGGCAACCGCTGTGAAAAGGGTGCGGGGCTTGCAAAGGAAACCAACACTCTGCCAAACCTTTTCAAATACAAGTATGACCGCATATTCTCCTACGAGCCGCTCGATGAAATGACTGCACCGAGAGGTGTTATCGGCTTGCCGAGGGTGCTTAATATGTATGAAAACTATCCGCTCTGGTTTACAATTTTCACAAAGCTCGGTTTCTCGGTGAAGCTTTCACCCGAAAGCTCGCATAAGCTCTACGAGCTTGGAATTGACACGATACCGTCCGAGTCGGCGTGCTATCCTGCAAAGCTTGTTCACGGACATATTATGAGCCTTGTAAACTCGGGTGTAAAAACCATCTTCTACCCATGTGTCCCCTACGAGCAGACCGAGTACGAGGCGGCAGGAAATCATTTCAATTGTCCGATTGTGACCTCATATCCTGAAGTTATCTACAATAATATGGACATAGTACGCAAAAAAGGTATGAAGTTCCTCTACCCCTTTGTAAACCTCGATAACGAGGCATCGGTTACACGGCAGCTTACAAAGGCTTTTGCCGATTTCGGCATCAGTACAAAGGAAATAGAGAGTGCAGTATCGGAAGGCTTTGCAGAGCTTGCTGCCTTTAAGAGCGAAATCCGCAAAAAGGGTGAAGAGGTTTTAGCTTACCTCGAGGAAAATGACGAGCGTGCAATCGTGCTTGCAGGCCGTCCCTATCACATCGACCCCGAAATCAACCACGGCATACCCGAGATGATAACCTCGCTCGGCTTTGCCGTACTGACCGAGGACTCGATTGCACATCTTGGAAATCTCAAGCGTGATATCAGAGTAGTCGACCAATGGGCATACCATACAAGACTTTACGAGTCGGCAGGCGAGGTTATAAAGAACGAACGGCTTGAAATGATACAGCTAAACTCCTTCGGCTGCGGTCTTGACGCTGTTACAACAGATCAGGTACAGGAAATTCTGCAATCGCACGAACGCATTTACACCACGCTGAAAATTGACGAGGTTTCAAACCTCGGCACGGCAAGAATAAGAGTACGTTCGCTCAAGGCTGCCGTTAAAGAACGCAGCGAGAACGCATTTTCACCTACCGAAATCGAGCCGTACACCATAACACGTGTTCCCTTTACAGCGGACGAGAAAAAGCGGCATACGGTTGTATTTCCGCAGATGAGTCCTGTTCATTTCAGGCTGTTTGAGGCGGTGCTTAATCTCAATGGCTACAATGCAATTGTTCTTGAAAATGTAACTCCCGACGATGTGGAGGCAGGTCTTAAAAGCGTCAACAACGACGCCTGCTATCCGTCAATCCTTGTTACTGGACAGCTTATAAATGCCTTCAAATCGGGCAAGTGCGACCCCGACTCCACCTCGCTGATGATTACACAGACGGGCGGCGGCTGCCGTGCCACAAACTATATTGCATTCATCAGAAAGGCTCTCAAGGAGGCAGGCTATCCGCAGGTTCCCGTTGTCAGCCTTAACCTCTCGGGACTTGAATCAAATCCCGGCTTTAAAATTACACCGCTGCTTGTAAACGACCTTATAAAGGCGTGTGTGTTCGGTGACCTTTTGATGACTCTGCTTTTGGCAACAAGACCCTATGAGCTTGAAAAGGGCAGGTCGGACAGAGTTTACAGAACGCTTCTTGCCGAGCTTTACGAGAATTTTGTAACGGGCAGACGTACCAAGCTTAAAATGAATAAGACGGTCAATAAGATAATAAATGCCTTCCTTGCCATTCCCACCGACGACAGTGCGAGAAAGCCGAAGGTCGGCGTAGTGGGTGAAATTCTTGTCAAATTCCACCCTGGTGCAAACAACAATATTATTGACGTAATCGAGGCCGAGGGCGGCGAGGCGGTAATGCCAGGTCTGCTTGATTTTATGATGTACTGTCTGTATAACAGCAATTTCAAGCACGAAAACCTCGGCACAAAGAAAAAGGTCGCAAATATTTGCAACGCAGGTATCTGGGCACTTGAGCTTTACAGAAAGAGTGTGAAAAAGGCGCTCCTTGCCACAAAATACCGTGACCGTGCACCCGAGCATATTGCTGAAATCGCTGACGGCGCAAGCACCGTGCTTCAGCTCGGACATTCGACAGGCGAAGACTGGTTCCTGACGGGCGAAATGATTGAGCTTATCAAAAAGGGTGTGCCGAACATAGTATGCGTTCAGCCGTTTGCGTGTCTGCCAAACCACGTTACGGGCAAGGGTATGATTAAAGAGCTTCGCAGACAGTACCCCGAATCGAATATTGTTGCGGTTGACTATGACCCTGGTGCAAGTGAGGTAAATCAGCTCAACAGAATTAAGCTGATGATTGCTGTTGCGTTTGAGAATATTAAAAAGCAGACCGATGCGGAGGAGGCTGCCGCACGTGCAAATACCAAGACAACAAAAAAAGCTCCGCTCAACAAATAATCATATGGAGGCATTTATGGAAAAAATTAACTTTAAACAGCTCTTTACGCTGACCTTAGCAGGTATGATAAACGCTTTCGGAATAACGGTCTTTCTCTCGCCCGTAAAGCTTTACGACAGCGGTATATCTGGTACGTCAATGCTGCTTTCGCAGTTAACGCCCGAGTGGCTGTCGCTGTCGGTGTTCCTGCTACTGCTTAATATTCCCCTGTTTCTGTACGGACTTAAAAAACAGGGGCGGCAGTTTACAATCTGTGCTGTTTACACTGTGTTTATATACTCGCTCTGTGCATTCCTGATAACCGATGTACTGCCGATTGATGTGAGCA
>JAFULX010000101.1 GCA_017483065.1 Clostridia bacterium
GCCATTACTGTCACCGATAAGTGAATAACGATTTTGCAGAGTTTTACCGTATTTGTACGGTGAAACTCCTATTTTTTGCTTAAATATCTTGATAAAATGTGCATATGAATTAAAACCTGCCTTGTTAGAAGCCTCCGTAACCGACATACCTCTTGACAAAAGCTCGGAGGCACGGGAAAGTCTTAGCTGAATAATAAACTCCTTTAGCGACATTCCTGTCGATTCCTTCATCATCATATATAGCTTTGTTTTACTGACATTAAACCTTTTCATAATCATATCTGTGGTAATATTCTCATTCAGATTTTCACTTACATACCGAAGAATTGATTCTATAAGAGCATTTCTCGATGAATGAGCCTGCTCGGAGTTTTGCTGTGTCTGATGAAGCTTAATCGCATTATGGAGTATATTACCAAATTGCTGAATATTAAGAAAATCGTACATAAATGCTTCGGTATCACGATATAGCGTATCGGCGTCAACAAACATTTGTGCAACATTCGCAATTTCCTCCTCGGGAATATGCACTACCGTAAGTCCTGCTTCCTTAATATAGTTAAAGCCCTGTTCCAACGCAGGTGCCTTCTTTGTAAATGTGTATTCGTCAAAGAAGATATATGCAAGGTCATATGGCTTTGATGAAGTGAATTTATGAAAGGTGTAGGGAGGTATGATAAACAAATCTCCCATATTCACATCAAGATACTTATCCTCAAGGACAAGGCTTACATTGTCGGCAAGAACATAACACATTTCGTAATGCTCGTGCAGATGCATATATAAATAACCGTAAGAATCAAGCTTTAAATCAACACTGTAACAGGTCAGCATTTTGTTTTTCACCTCGTAAAAAGTATAATCAAATTATAACACAACGCTGAACAAAATGCAATATATTCTTGTTGAAAAGATGAAATATTGTTAAATTATTTGAATTATCTACCAAAAATACGTGTCAGCTTAAGGACTTTATTTGCCAATTCCTTCCTTGGAATTTCTTTTAAACGCCATTGCCAGTTACCGTCTAAGGTTGAGGGTATATTCATTCTTGCTCTGTCGTCTAAAACAAGCCAATCCTGCATCGGAATAATTGAGGTATCCGCAACCGAACGCATTGCAAGCGAAATAAATGCGTCATTGATTTTTTTGTTGGTATCAAGCTTTGCGGCAAGATACTTTTCTGCGGTTTCACGCTCATTATCGGAAATGCTTTGAAACCAGGATACCAGCGTTTGATTATCGTGCGTGCCCGTATATACAACAGAATTTTTTACAAAGTTGTGAGGGAGATGGTCATTTTCTCCGCTGTCTCTGCTGTCAAACCCGAACTCAATGATTTTCATTCCCGCAAAACCACATTCTGCAAGCATTTCTTTTACCGAGTCGGTCATATATCCCAAATCTTCCGCAATGATTTTTTCTGTATCTGTTATACGTGCCGATTTGAAAAGCTTTGCACCTGGTCCCTTTTCCCAACGACCGTTTATTGCTGTTTTACCGCCGTAGGGAATTGCGTAATATTCGTCAAAGCCTCTGAAGTGGTCTATACGGACAATATCATATAAATTAAGTGCGGCTTGTAATCTCTTTTGCCACCATACATAATTTGTGCTTTCGTGGTATTTCCAATCATAAAGAGGATTACCCCAAAGCTGTCCTGTTGCAGAAAATCCGTCGGGAGGACAACCTGCAACAGCAAGCGGCATTTCCTGTTCATCGAGATAAAACAGCTCAGGATTTGCCCACACGTCTGCACTGTCGTGAGCGACATATATCGGCATATCGCCGATTATTTTAATACCAAGACTGTTTACATACTGCTTTAATGCACTCCATTGCTTATAAAATTCAAACTGCAAAAATTTATGGAATTCTATATCGTCTTGATGTGACTTTGAAAATTCTGCAAGCTCAAAATCATCACGCTTTCGGAGCTTGTTTTCCCATTTAAAATATGGAGCTCCGTTCATTGTGTCCTTTATTGCCATAAAAAGAGCATAGTCCGACAGCCAGAAATTGTTCTTATTAACAAAAGCAAGATACTCCGAATTATTCCCGATATCGCTTCGTGAATATGCTAATTTCAAAAGCGGATATCTATTTTTGTAAAGAGCACCGTAGTCAACACATTCCGAATTACTTCCAAAATCCACCTTGTCGCACTCATCACTTGTGAGGAGTCCGTCATCAATCAATGCCTCAAGGCTTATCATATATGGGTTACCTGCAAAGGTTGAAAATGACTGATAAGGCGAATTTCCGTAGCCTGTTACACCAAGCGGCAGGATTTGCCAATAGCTCTGACCTGCACTTTTCAGCCAATCTGCAAATTCGTATGCACTTTTTGATAAACAGCCTATTCCGTACTTTGACGGAAGGCTCGTGACAGACAACAGTATTCCTGACGCTCTTTTCATAAAACAAATCCCCTATAAGCTTACTAAAATCCCGAAATGGTCGGATACAACCCTTTCGTTACTGCCATTAAAAACCACAGCTGACGATGCTATTTCACGTTTTTTGTTTGTGAGAATATAGTCAATACGCTTTTTGTCAATATTCTCGCACCAACCGTCTATTTTTCCCGATACAGTAAAGCCTTCATCACGCTTATTTGCCATAATAAAGGTATCATACCAACCCTTATCGATAACATAATCATAACCCTCTCCAAGAGCATTTGCAGGTGAATTTAAATCACCGAGTACCCATATGCTTTCATTATGGTTGAGTGAATTTTCGAAACGCTCCCATTGCTCGTAAAAAGGCTCTTTTTCATCATTCCACCAGCCGAAATGCACCGAATAAAACCATTCGCCCTCCGTTTTTATTCCGAGAGCCTTTCTTGTACGCCAATCGGAATAATCATCTTTACCGCTGAGAAGTATCTCACGTTTGTCGGTGATGGGGGACAGGCTGAAAATTGCTATCCCCTCATCAAATTTTCCGTAACCGTTTTTAATCGGAAGCCACTCTGTATTATACGAAAGTCCACAGCTTTCTAAAAGCTTTTTTACTCTGTATGCGTGATTATCGCTTGTATTATCACAGCTTTGATTAACCTCCTGCAAAGCCATTACATCTGGCTTAATTCGGCAAATTGCGTCTACAAAATGTCTCAGCTTATTTTCGTAGTCATCTTCTATCAGACTGTGAGTATTCAAAGTTAAAAGCTTCATAATATATCATTTATATCCGATTTCAATACATCAGCCTTCGGACCGTAAACTGCCTGTATTCCCGTACCACGCTTGATTAGTCCCAAAGCACCCTCGCTTTTCCACTTATCCTGACCCGCAACCTTGTCAGCGTCCTTTACTGTAACACGAAGTCTTGTCATACAAGCGTCTACAAGCACGATATTTTCTCTGCCGCCCAAAAGTCCGATAATACGTTCTGCCTGACTGTTACCGCCTGATGTCGGGGAATGCGAGGTTTCCTCTTCTTTATTACCGTCGGTATAGTTCCCGAGCCGTCCCGGAGTTGCATAGCCGAATTTGCCTATCATATAATATGCCACAAAATATCCAACAATAAAGAATATTACCACGGCAATAATGAAATTGATTATATCGCCTGCAAGACCTGCTTTTAGCGACATCGGAACACGTGTGAGAAATTCGATATTTCCAAAGGAATGAAGTCGCAGATTTACGATACCTGCCGAAGCAAACGCCAAGCCTTGCAGAATTGAATATACGATATAAAGCGGTATAGCACAGAACATAAACATAAATTCAAGCGGCTCGGTAACACCTGTCAAAAATACTGCAACAGATGCAGAAAGGAACATCGAACGGTAATCACGCATCTTATCACGGTCTACACGTCTGTACATTGCCAAAGCCACTCCGAGGAGAAGTCCTGTTGCACCTATCATTTGTCCTACCTTGAAACGTGCAGGTGTGATGCCGTTCAAAAGTGTTTCATATGCCGCCGTATCGCCCATATCCTTAAAGTTTATAAGGTCTGTAATCCACGCAAGCCAAAGCGGGTCCTGACCGAAAACAGCAGTTCCTGCGTTTGTACCTGTCTGTATTAAATACGTTCCGCCGAATGAGGTATAGTTCATCGGTATTGTCAGCATATGGTGGAGTCCGAAGGGGAGGAGGAGTCTTTCCAACGTTCCGTAGATAAATGGTGCCAAAACAGGCGAGGTAGACGACGAATTTGCAATCCATACTCCGAACGCATTTATTCCCATCTGCACAAACGGCCATACTACTGCAAGAATAAGAGATACTATCAGCGACCACAAAATCACAACCAACGGAACAAACCTTTTACCATTAAAGAAGGATAAGGCATCGGGGAGCTTACGGTAGTTATAGTATTTGTTATATATAATTGCACCGACAAAGCCTGAGATTATACCTACAAAGACACCCATATTCAGTGCAGGCGAACCAAGTACAGAGGTAAAATATCCCTCAACGTGAATTACCTGTCCGAAAAGCGTTTTTACGGTAGCGTCAGGGTCTGCGAGCATATCGCTTGTAACACCGAAAATCGTACCTGTAACATTATTTATCAAAATGAATGCAATAAGAGCCGCAAACGCTCCGCCTGCACGTTCTTTCGCCCAAGAGCCGCCGATTGCAACGGCAAACAGGATATGCAGATTGCTTATAATTGCCCAGCCGAGATTTTCTACTATGCCGCCTACTGTTGTTATTATTCTTGTATCGCCGCCTGCGATAGCAATAAGCTTTCCAAGACTTATCATAAGTCCTGCAGCAGGCATAACGGCAATAACGACCATAAGCACCTTACCGAGCTTTTGCAGAAGGTCAAAATTCAAGCCTCTGCGTTTCTCGCTTACAGCCTCCTCAAGCACATTGTCATATACCGAAAAGATGCTGTCCTTGCCTGCTGTAACCTCACCGTCAGCGATATCAAATCTGAAATCCTCTGCAGCGTCACATATCAAAACGGGTGTTACTGTGTTTAAACCCTTACTTTTTAAAAGAGTTAAATCCACCTCTGCAATAAGCTGTCCCCGTCTTACTCTGTCGCCCTCTTTTGCGTGTACCTTAAATCCCTCGCCCTTTAACGAAACGGTGTCAAGTCCGAAATGAACAAGTACATCAAGTCCGTCGTCGGAATGAAAGCAATATGCGTGTTTTGAATCAGGTACAGAGGTTAATACACCGTCGACAGGGCTTACAACCTTGCCGTCGGTCGGAATAATTGCAGCACCGTTGCCGAGTACTCTTTCGGAAAATACCTTATCCGCAACCTCGTCAAGAGGTACAGCCTTGCCGCTCACAGGAGCGGTAATTTTATAATCTGTTCTTGTATTTTTCATATTTATATCTCCTGATTTAAATGCCAGATGTCACAGTTATACTCCTCTATTGTTCTGTCAGATGAGAAATACACCGCTTTACTGATATTGATTAACATTTTTCTTGCCCACGAAATTCTGTCGTTATAATCGGAAAGTGCCTTATTCTTTGTTTCTTTATATGAACGGAAATCAAGCAGCGTCATATACCAATCCTTTGATATAAGCTCATCTTTAAGCCGCTGTAAAACATCGCTGTCACCATATTGGGCAAGAGTAGGGGAAGTGATAAAATCAAGCGTACGCCTGATATCCTTATCATTTTCGTAGTAATCCTTGGCACGGTAATCGCCTGTTTTATAGCGTGCGATTA
>JAFULX010000102.1 GCA_017483065.1 Clostridia bacterium
GGGTATAGCCTGCAAGTACGATTACGGGAAATGCGATAATACAGCAAACGATTATGATATACAGAAGCGTATCGGTTTTCTTTTCGGGTATTCCCATATTGCTTGCCATACTTAATGCTCCTGTCCTCCCTTGCCTTTGGAAATGACCTTATCCTTGACAGCCTGCGATATTTCCTTGAATTTCTCCTGTGCAAAATGCTTGATTTCGCTGAGTGTCTGCCTGTCGGGGCATTTCTTATCCGATATGCTCTTTTCAAAGGATTTTTTAATATCATTTGCACCCTTTTCGGATATGCCTATATCGGCAAGTCTTTCGGTGTCAATATTGCTTATGGGCATTATGATAGATTTTTTGCTTTCCTTTGCGGTTATCTCAATCATACTGCTTGAAAGCTGACATATCTTTGCTTCGCTAAGCTCCTGCCTGTGAGCATCGTTTACTACCTCATCAAAAATGAGCTGCTTCATAACCAAAGCTGTGGAAATATCATCTACAAGCCCAAAATCATCTCGGAGAGCCTTTTCCACCTCTGCCAGAGGTGTGTCCCTTTCTATCTGCATATACCGATAGTTTTCGGGGTCATCTCTGACAATTACGGTGCTGTTCCTGAGTGTATGATAGCCCAGCTCGTTAAGCTCCGCATTATTCTGTTCAAAGCTGTCAAAACGAATTGCCCAAGGCTTGTATTCCATTACCTCATAGGCAGACGATTCAATGTCCGAATCTCTGTATGAAGCTGCAACCTTTTCGGCAATCTCCTTTGCCGATACCTCGGAATAGCCCATCTGCGAAAGCATTGACTGTACTTGCTTCACGGGCAGTACGGGAATAACAGCAAATTTCTGTGTGTTGTTATCCAGAACGCAGCACTTTGCTCCGTTATCCTTTGGTATTTCACCCATACATTCAGCCTTGCCGATAACTGTCTGCGACAGCTGTGACTGTGCAAGATATTCTCCGATATTCGGAATATCTGCATATACTATCTCGGATTTCTCCGCTGTATATGAAAAGTTTTTTTCTGCTTATCCGTAAGGGCATTATTAACATCATCAAGGAGCTTGCTTATGGTCTTGCTGTTCAGTCCTCTTTCAGAAAGGGCAATCCGCATTTCCTCGGCACTGCCCATTTTAACGCTGATAAGCTCGTTTTTCTTTTCATTGAAAAGGTCGATCCTACGAAGCTCTCCGCCCTCTGTGCCGTACTTATACACGGCAGTATCCTTGTTGATATGCCTGTTTCGGGTATTGAAAAATGAAGTAAGCTCACTTCCGCTGACAGTTCGCTTTACCTTTCCCGAAACGTCATATACGGGATAGGTTTTTTCAAGGTCAAGCTCTGTTTTCAGAGTTTTACCGCCGTTTATCATCTCGGCTTCGGATTTGCCTATGCGGATATAGTCCTGTGCGGAGGTGTTGGGTACTCGCATAAAATAGCTGTCGGGGGTATTCAGTTCCTCAACATTGAGCTTTTCCATATCAAGGGTAATGACGTTATCATATACCTCGATAAGAAAATCCTCGCTTTCCTGCAAGCTCTCTCTGTATGATTTCCTTGCACTTTCTATTTTGTCGGAAATGTCAGTATTATACATTACCGCAACCTTATCTCCGTAAGGAACAAAGGAAATATCCAGCTTTTCCGAATTTGCGGCAGCGGAAAGCTCTTTAGCTTCGTCCTGTGTCACAAGATACGCTTCAAATCCGAGAGCATCCAGATGTGCGGTCTGTTCATATCGTGTGACCTCGATATTATCGACTTCATTTTTTATCTGCTCCGCTTCGGACAATGCCTTTGAATACTGTCCCTCATATTCTTTGGGGACAACGTTCATATACTTATTGTCCTCTGTCTTGAATGTGATAACGGGAATATCGTATTTGTTCATTACACGGCTGATAATCCCTATATCTTCCGCATCAATAAGGTCTTTCCCGTCCTTAACGATGATATTCTCGGAGTTTTCCGCAAGCTCATTTGCGACAACGTGCTTCATTGCCATATTCAAAAGGTCAAGCTGACTTGCAGGAACGGCAAGAACGGCATTGTTGTTATCTCCGACCTCTGCATTGAAATATGAGCCGCCCATTTTCTTTACAGTTTCCTCTATCTCCGCAAGTTTATTTGCAGGGACAGTAACAAACTTGAAATCTGCTCCTGCCTTTTGGAGCTTTGCGAAATTTGCTTTTGAGAGCTTTCCGACTTTTATCTTGGGAGTGTCCTTCTTCTGATAGCCCTCTCCCCTGCGTTTTTCCTTTTCAATATCGCTTACAATATCCAGAATACGCTTTAAAAGCTCCACAAAAGTGCTGCAAGCATCATCACCGATCATTATTCCGTCACCCCTTCCGTTACTGTTTCCTCCGATGTTCCACCGGAACATCGGAGGAAATCTCCGTTTCGGATTGCATTTCAGTTTCCGTTTCAAGATGTTCCACCGGAACATTTTCCGTTTCGGGAGTGCTTTCTATTGTATCGGAACTTACGCTTTCCCCTGTTTCCTCTGTGAAAATATCTATCCTATCTTCATCGGTGCAGCCGTATGAAAACGGGGACATATTGAACATTATTGTTACCGCCGTGTCCTTTGCATTTGCCCAGCCGTTGGGGAGTGCAAGGAGCTGAATACGCTTTATTCCAACGTCATTTACAGTAAATGCAGGAGTATATTCATCAACGGAGTAATCGGAATAGTTATATGTTTTGGACTTTGTTATGCTTTTCAGCAAGTCCCTCTGCCTTATTTCAAGGGTTTCGTCCGTACTTTCATATGTAACCTTATATTTGCCGCCCGTATGCACCTTTAGGAAATGTGTGCTGAAAACTGCCTGACGGTTTTCTCCGTTATCCTCGCCGATGATACGCTCCTCGGCTTCGGGATAGCTCACCTTGTTGTCCTTATGATTCTTTGCATATCCGATAGAATTTGCGGTATAGCCGAAATTGTAGTAAAGGTCATCTCGGTTTGTTCCCAGCTCGGTACATATTTCCTCGGCGGTCATATCGTTATTGGCAGCCCAGACCTCAAGGAGCTTGTCGGGATTCAGCCTTATAAGGTAAACAGCCGATCCGTCTATCTCCTTATTTATATTGATGCTGTCCGAATAGTACACCTCCCACATATCCGGGGAAAGCAGCTCGTCCTTTTCAAGCCCGATCGTTCTTGCATAATATTGATAGTCCGTCAGATCGGTAAATTCTTCATCATCGAACATATCGTTCTCAAACCAGCCTATGACAGCGATATGCTCCTTTTCTTCCTCGGAAAGCTCCACGGCATCATTTTTCTGTATGCAGCCTGTCAGTATCAGATCTGCACTTATACATAGTGCAAAAATCTTTTTCAGCTTCATCTCTCTATCCCTTTCAGTCGCATTTTTCGTTTGCGTTTTTCGTTATTTCTATTATATCAGATTGCGTTTTTATTCAATTATGAACAAAGGCTTCCGAAATTTGATACCCACTGATAGAGATTGATACAGACTGATAGTAACTGATAGTGGTGGTTCATAGTTTGGTAATAGAATAGTTGATAAGCAGCGTGCTTAAACATTTTGTAAATATACTATGAACATTATTTTTGTCACAAAAATAGGGATTTACAAAATTATATGTAAATCCCTCTATATGCAATTATTTTCGCTTATGTAGTAAATTAACGTTTGAAATGATTTTATCCGAAGATAATCCTACTTGATAATATAGAGAAAAAATCAATATTATCTTGGATCACCTATAAGACACAAACTTTACAATCACAATTATAAATATACTACTTTGAAGTAACAATAATTATGCATAAATAAATCTATCATTCATAAAATCTGACACACCACTATAATTCTGTATATGAACAACACTGAGTTGTTTCATTTTTCCTATATCCTCCTGCCTTTCATTTAATTCTGGGTGTAGCTTCTCAATTAAAAATCCTTCCATCCAATCCAAATAATTCTTTGCTTTCTCATATGGTAGAATAAATTCTAATGGGATATATTGGCTTTCGTTGGATAAAAACATAATCGTTCCAAAATATACTCTCTTATCATATTGCTTGTATTGAGGATTATGTAATTTAAGAGCTGCAAGATGACCATTAGCAAATCTACTATTCTTTGCATCGGTTTTACCTATATATACTAACCTTTCCTCGTTTTCATTATAAATCGTAATAAAATATATGTTGTAACAATTTACAGGAGGTTCACCTAATGTTTCTAATACCCACCGTTTTTCTTCATTATCCAAATCATATCCGCATTCTTCATTCGTACCTGTCAATTCACAAACATCTTCAATGTATTTTTTATTTTTTCTCCAAGAATCATATAAGTTTCCGGCATCTACAGTATTAGCTAAATATAAATCACAACAAATATCCAACCCTAAAAAAGCCCCATATTCTAAATACGGTTCCAGTTTGCCATAAAAATTCATAGGATTGACAGAGTTATTGCCCATTATCCAAGGCTTTAATGGTTGAAATTTCATAAGCATCCTCTCTTTTAAGTCCAAACGTTCCGATTATGTTGGATTCCTATCTGCATTCGGTTTTGCCGATTGATTTTTAAACCAACGGCATATCATTCTTCTTAATTACTTGTTGTATTGTCTTCATTAAAACGAACAACCCATTCCCTATAATTTTCATCAGAACCATCGTATTTTGATTTTTGAATCGCCATAGATATTTGTGCAATATCACTATTGTAATCTGACAATCCTGATGTGCGGTAAATTTCAATGTATTGAACATCAGACGAAAAACCATTTTCCGTCATAATATATGCTTTTTCCTCAATAGAATCATACATTTCCTGATAATCAGCTTTCATACTTGAAAGTATTTTTTCAAACTGCTCAATTCTTTTTTCTGTATGGTCTACAAGCGAAGCAAACATTACTAACTCATACTTGCAAACTTTCGAAATAATAACAGGATTTATTTGAGGAGTAATTTTGGCAAATTTTTTTAATTCATCAGGTATATTTTTTTCAGCAGCTTCTTTAGCGGCCACCAGCATAGATTGTTGATTATGAAATGTACAATTTCTGACATCGAGCAGTTCATTGAGAATTATCAAAATCTCTTGAGGAAGCACAGATTTAAGAAAGCCTTTCTTTTCCATCATTTTTCTTAAGTCTATATATGAAAAGGAACTACTTTGATGGTCAGCTGTAAGTTTTAAAATTTGATGTTGTCTATATAGGAGTTTATCCGAAATATCATCATACTGCTTAGCATTGATATATTCTTCATTTGTGTTTTCCAACAAGGCTGTAGCCTCTAAAGAATATTCCTTATATTTTTCCAAATTAATAACAACTCCTGCTATTAACCTTCCCAATACAACGCATGCATCTTGAACATTATCTATTTTAAACTGTTTAAATTGTTGCTTTGTTCCACCTGACATTTTATATTCCTCCAAATCGAAATATACTTACATCATATAAGGATTTTATAATTATTGTAAAAAAATACATATCATATTTTTTTGCTTATTCTACTCTCTTACTAATTATTGCATTAAGCAAATCCTTTGACGGTAGCTGTACCGATATATCACTTATATCTCCAATATCAAACTTTAAGTACAAACATTCTGTGGATTTGGAGATGTAAATCGGTATTCCTTTTGAACAGAGTATTTCTTTCTTTTGTAAAATACTACTTTTTCTATACCATTTTGCAGAGATAATAACAAATCAAGTGCATCAATATATTCATCGTAATATTTTACAAAGTCACTATTTATTTCAATATTTTATTTTTCTGCTCCCAGCTTTATTCTCTTACAATATTCATAAACATCCTTAATTATCAATGCCGTATCATAGGCTGATATAATTTTTTCACATTGTTCCTCGAAAAATTTAAAGTCATCAAAATTATTAGGATTTATGGCAAACATACAAAACACAAAATCATTTTCGCTTGGTGTAGAAAGTGCAACATCCTTTAAATCTTGATTATAAATTTCTTTTTCCGGAATACTTAATTGTGCTCCCAGCCTTTCAGAAATAAATATCTTTCCTTCACAAGGATCACCAATAAACTCATCACCCGTTTTTTCATATAATTCCCGATAGTATCGTAAGCTGTTCATATAAAACGAGCCGCCTACTGTTTTTTCAATTATATCTTTAGTTTGAAATTTAATAAGTGGAAAACCTTTTATAGTTGTTCGATATACAATATCTTTCATACGAAACCTCCAACCATCGAATATAGTATTATATAAAAATATTATACCATACCTACACAAGAATTGCAATCAGAATCACTTTCCGAATATCACAATGATAACAATAAAGCCGAGATAATGTTCCACCGGAACATTTCACTCGGCTCATTTCATAAAATCAGTAATTAAGTGTCTTTGCAACGATCCTGTCGGCAGGCTCTCCGTCCTCGTCCTTGTCGGTGTGATAGCCCAGAATAGCGATTTTTGTACCGGGAAGCAGCCTTTTGTCAAGCTCACTCGCTTCGCACTCAACCGTCACTTCCGAACCGTCCTCGGCTTTTCTTATCTTTACGCCGAAAATGTCAAGCATTCTGCCCGTTTCCTTGAGCATAGCGACTTTCATAACCTCGCCCTGAATAATTACCTTGTTCTCCATAGTGAATGTACCTCCGTTATTCTTCGTTTTCGGTCTGTTCAAAGTAAAGGGCTAATGCCTTTTCAATGATTTCGTTTGCTTCTTTCTTGGAATATGTGCTTAAATACCGCTTGTATGTAGCTGTCGGGAGTGTTATCTTCTCGCCCTTGTCCTTCGGCTTTTCTTCGGGCTTGTCATATTCCCCTGTCAAAACCTCTGTAATTATATCCTCGGAAACAACCGCATAGGAAGCCGATACCTCTCTGAGCTGCTTTGCCATTTTCATATCAATGACAGTCACACCCATTCTGACCATAAGGGAATATGTGAGCTTCTGCTGTTCCTCCGGCATAAAGGATATATCAACGGCTGAACGGAGCTTGATGTTGCCCTTGTCCACAAGTGCCTTAAATTCGTCAATGAGCTTGTTCACCCTCAAAAGCCTTGCAACCTTTGAGGAGCTTATACCGTATTCCTCGGCTGTCGCATCTCTTGTTGTTAAATGTTCCACCGGAACATTTTGCTCCGCTTCGGGCTTATGCTTTCCGTTCTCGATTAAATACAGCTCGTCACTTATAGCTTTCAGCTTGCGTTCGTCAAACAGCTTGCTGTACCGAATACCTACGGCAAATGCCTGTTCACTTAATTTTAGGTCTTGGAACGACCTTTGGAGCAGATTAGTTTCAATGACATAAACCTCTGCTTCTTCATCGGATAAATCTATCTTAACAACGGCAGGAACACTTGTTATCCCTGCCTGTCCTGCGGCATACACCCTGTTGTGTCCCGACAGTATCTCATACTTTCCGCTGTCCGTAGTCCTTACGATAATGGGGGTCATAATTCCGTTCTTGGATATGGATTGTATCATATCTTGCAGACGTTCACCCTGATAGAGCGTAAATCTGTGATTGTGATACGGTACCAGCTTGTCAATAGCTATGTTTGTTATCCCTGTTTCGGAGGAGAAGTCCAGACCGTCTGCCACTCCGAATTTGCTTGTAACATTCCTTGCCACAACAAAAACTCCTTTCAATCGGTTATTCGTGATATATCTGCCCAACGTGTCCGTCCGGCTCATCGGGAGCTTCATAATCGTATATACGGAAATCTCTCGGTGAATACTCCGCCTTTTCACGTTTGATTTTGGAAATGTAGCCTTTCATAGTTTTAAGGCTGTTTCCGCAATATCCGCCGTGCAAGTGCTTGTCATATTCCCCTGTCAGATGATTGTATATACCATTGCAGGGTTCAATTTCATCACTCACATACTCTAAAAAATATCGTTTCATATCCTTATCCTATCAGTTCATCGGCAAGCCTGTTGTAGTCCTCGGCGGCCGTACATTTGGGTGCGTATGCGATAAGTGTCTGCTTCTGTGCCTGTGCTTCCTTAACCTTGATGCACTCTCGGACAGAGGTATCAAATATCTTTGTATTCATACTCTCCGCAACCTTTTCAAGAGAAGCCTTGACCTCTCTTGAAAGGTTTGCCCTGCCGTTGTACTTTGTGAGCAGAAGCCCTGCAACAGTCAGCTTTGGATTCTGACGCTTCTTTATAGCTCTTATGGTTTCATTGAGCTGTGACAATCCCTGCAAAGCGTATCTGTCTGCCGTAACCGGGATAATGACTTCATCGGCAGCTATCAGACAGTTATGCAGAATAGAGTTCTTCGCCGGGGCCGTGTCAATGAAAATGTAGTCATAATCACCGCACTTTTCCAAAGCATCAGCCATTCGGTAAAGTCCGTCAACGCAGCCTTTCAGCTTTTCATCAGCCTGCCTTAAAAGGCTGTCCCCTGCAAGTATCTCTCCGCACTCGGTATGCTGAATCGCTTCCGATATGCTGATACGGCTTTCATCAAGGAGAACGTCATATATGGTAGCTACTCCCTCGGTTTCCGCCCGATAGGTGTCGGTGGTGTTGCACTGCTGGTCACAATCTATAATGAGTGTTCTGTAACCTCTCTGTGCGAATATCGAAGCCAGAGCAGTAGCAGTCGAAGTTTTCCCCACTCCTCCTTTTTGGGAAGCACAAATTATTACCTTGCCCATAAAAACCGTCCTTTCATCAGTTATTCTCTTTGCCTATCCTGCCGACCTTCTCGATCCACTTGTCAACCGCATTGATAATGCCCTCATAGGCTTCATATCTCTCCATTTTCTCATTGTAGAGGTCAATATCGTCCTCGTCCGCATCTTCGGGAAGTTCATCGGGCTTGTCATAGTAGCCGTTAAATTCAAGGTAGTCACGGCGTTCTGTGAGATAGCCCTGAAAGGCTGAGTGAATCCCCTTTGCATAGTTGGTATCGCCCTCTGCATAAAGGTCAACTATCTTCTCCACAACGGCAGCACAAGTCATTTCATAGCAGTCAGCATCCAGATCGTCCATAATGCAGAACGATGACCTCGCAACGTCCTCCCAGTCCTCATAGTAGTTGGAGGTTTCACAAGCATAGCATATGTCCTCAAGGATCTCGGTTACTCTCTCATAGCTTTCATCGGAAATTCTTAACATAATAAGTACCTCTCTTTTCATTTATTCAGATTTTTAAGGCTGTTCATAACTGCCCTGCGTTCTTCGGCGGTCATAGGCTTACGCTGTTCCTTTGGCTTTTTGCGTTCAGCGTATGCCCTGAGTGCCTTTTCACGGATATGCCGTTCCCTGCTCTCTCTGCGAAGGACAACCTCCACCTTTGCGGAAAGCATTGTCCTCGCTACGGTCAGCTCGCACTTGGTATCAATCATCTTCGTCCTCCTTGATAAGTCCCTGCCTGTCGTACTCACGATACTTTCTGCTGAGAACATCGCTGAGAAGCTCCTCGGCATAGTCATTGAAAGTAATTTCGGAACGCTTGTCTGCCCTTTTGAGAAGGCGGAGCTTGTAATAGTCCCTGTCCGAAAGTCTGAATTCGATAGTAACTGCCATAAAATCAATCCTTTCATTGTTGATGTTCCACCGTAACATTTTGTTTTTGAGGTTTCGTGTTTTCCTTACATTTACTATTTTACTACTTACGCAAGTAGTTTTCAATAGTAATTCCAGCCAAACTTTATAGAAATTTTTTGGCCTTTGCGCACATTGACATTTCATACTTGCCTGTGGTATAATGAGTTAATACATACTTACGCAAGTAGAAAGAGTGATAATATGCCTGTATCGGAAAAACAAAAAGGTTATGCCCGAAAGTGGGATAAGGAGAATATGCACACCGTTTCCACCCGTGTCCGAATGGAAGAATTCAAGGACTACAAGGCTTGGTGTGAAATGCGTGGGGTTTCCGTCACCTCCGAAATAAAGCGGTTTGTTATGGAGGAGCTTGACAAATATTATGCGGAGCTTGACCGTCTGCACGAAGAAGAACAGAAGAAATAAGCTCACCTGCCTTTCATACCACATTAAAGTTTGACTTTTCTGTGCGGATATGGTATAATGTTTTTGGAAATTGGTCGGGATAAACTGCTCGACAAATCGGAATTTTGAGAATAGAAAAGGGCTTGTATGGAGATTGTAAAAATAGCTACCCATAATCTTGCGGATATAAACAAGGCAAATCAACCATTTGAGGTCATAGGAAAAATAAAGCCATCATTTAATAACGGAATTTGGACATATACAGAAGAATTGTTTGAACAAGCCTATACAAAAGCATATCCAAATGATACTTACGACAGTGCAGCATATATAGATAACAACGATAAGACCATTTTGTTAGCATATTCTGACACAGAGTGTATCGGACAAATTGTACTAAAAAGAGATTGGAATAAATATGCTTTTATTGAAAATATTTGTGTCGCAAAATCCGCCAGAGGACAAGGGGTTGGTACCGGCTTAATAAAAAAGGCAACTGAATGGGCTAAAAAAGCCAATCTAAAAGGTTTGGCATTAGAAACACAAGACAATAATCTATGGGCGTGTCGTTTCTATGCAAAATGCGGTTTTGTAATTGGTGCAGTTAATACTATGCTGTATAGGAATTTTGATAACGAAGAATTTGCAGTTTATTGGTATTTAAAGTTCTAAAACAAATCTGCAAATTCCCATTTATCGAGCAGACCACTCATCGCAGCACTCAAACGGGTGCTGCGATTTTCTGTTTCACCGCATAATCAATCACCTCGCATAACACAACTCGGAGAAGTTCCGAACATATTCTTCATAATGAAAATCCCGTTTTCTTCCTGCTCTGCGGTTTTCTCTCCTCCTGCACCTCACTCCTTTCCCGTTCAGCCCTCTGCCGTTCTTCCTCTCTCCGAAGATTTTCAAGTTCAGCCTTCGCCTGCTCAAGCAATATCTGATAATCGGACTTCATCTGATTTTCATAGGCGGTATAAAAATCGGAAGCTGCCTTTTTCTCGGTGAGTGCCGTTTTCAGCTGCTCTTCCAGAGATACAAGGGATTTTTTCATCTCCTCGATTTTCTCTTTCAGCCTTTCCGCATCGTCAAGAGAAATCACACCAACGTCTTTCAAATGAGTAAACTTTGACAGCTCCTTAATATCATTGGGCATAAGGGGCCTGCGATTCAGAATTTCAAGATACTGCGGAATTTCCTCTATCATCTTTTCCGTGTCCGATTTTTTTTGAACAAGCTCTGCCTTTTGAATTTTCAAATTCTCTGCCCGTTCATCGGCAGCGGCAACAGCTTTTTGAAAATCCTCTGCGGAATGTATCTGCTTTTCCTGCAAATAGAAAAGCAGTCGGCTTGACTTCTCAACCTCTCTGTATGTAGCAATGTGCAGACGGTCGGGTTCGGGACAGCGGTAGAGCTGAATCTGAATTTGCCTGATACACAAAGCGTACTCCCTCTGAATGCCCGAATATTTCATAGCTTCGGAAAGCGGCATTTCATAATTTTTATGATTGATGCGGTACTCCAGATGTTCAAGAGCATATCCGTCACCCAGACGAAAACTGCGTATCGGCTTTCGATTCTGCTTCACCTTTATGGAAATGTATTTCCCTCGCTTGATACCATAGCCTTGCTTCATCAGTTCTTTGAGCAGATCGTCAATGCTCCTGACGTTATCTTTCATAATTGCATTGTCAATATCGTCACACAATTTCTGTTTCCACGATCTACCCTCTTTCCTCGCTTTGTATTCGCCGTATTTGTGGCAGTAGCTTTTCTTCGGGTGTTCGATGATTTCAAGTCCGTGTGCAAGAGCAATTTCATCGGAGATAGCTCTGCACATTCGCATTGTTCTTTTATTTGCGTACCAGTGCTTTCCATACATATCGTAAGGGCATACCGCAAAATGGTTGTGGATATGTCCTCGGTCGGTATGAGTAGCACAAAGGACCATATGCTTTTTCCCGAAAACCTTCTCCGCCCACTCCACTCCGATTTGGTGAGCTTCTTCCGGCGTGACCTCTCCGGGCTTAAAGGACTGAATGTAATGATGCAGACGAATTTTCTGTCTTTCACGTTTGGCGGTGTCTGACTTAATTGACCTTTTGAAAAATCTCTCACCGCTGTACATTTCAAAATTGAATTTCATATCCTCGTAAGCATCGTTGTATTTCGTGGAACAGTTAAGCCCTGTCACAAGAGTATCCTCTGTTTTCTCCTCGTTGGTAACATAGGCAAGCATTCTTTTCGGAGCCGCATAAATCGGAATGTGTTTGATAATCGGCAAGTCCTCACCTCACGAAATGTATGTGGGAGAGATCGGGAACAGATAGCTCTGCATAGCAGTCCGAAAATACTTAAACTCCTCCTGCAAGTCCTCGATGTCTTTTTGATAAACTGAACCTGACTCATTTGCCACCTTTGCGATCTGATTAAGATTGTTGCCGATGGAGAGAAACGCTCTTTTCAAAGTTACAAGCTCTTTGAGTTCGTAATATTTGATTTCTCCCTTGACAGCCATTCTTCGGACGTAAGTCCCGTTTCTCAATCTCGCTGCCTTTGCTTTCCTGCAAACAATCTCCCACTCCTCTTTTGAAAATCCTATATGAAATTGTTTGTATGCTCTTTTTGCTGTCATTTATCTGCTATCTCCTTTCTATTTATTGCTATCGGGGTGTTAGGGGTTGTACCCTTAAAAATGCCGTCCCTGCGTGGATGGCAGGCAAAAACTGTACAGTTTTTCAACGCTTGCGGGTATCTGCCCCCCTACCCCTCCGCACCGACGATTTCGCCCCCCGGCAGCTCGGAAAATTCACCCTTTTCACTCAAAAACTGCCGGGAAACGATGCTCTTTGAAAAAACAATCAATCGGTTTCGGAATCTGTGCAGCAGTCCTGACCTCTGACTATCCCGAAATATATGTTGGCGTACCTCTCACGTTCCGCACCCTCGGAATTCATCATAGCGTTCAGAAAAAAATTTCTTGCTTCGCTGCGATCGTCCCACTCCTGCACTTTTCCATAACAGACGGTTGTCACTCCGTCACTATCTGCGTAATTCAAATATTACTTGTCCTCCGTTTTTGTAAACTCTCCATACCGAAGAAAATCAAGAAACGCTTCTTTCGGTATCTGCAATCTGCTTCCTACCCTTGTGGTCGGGAATTTCATCTTCTTATAGTTTCTGTAAAATGTTGCGATAGAAATTCCCAAAGCCTTTGATACCTCGGCAGGGGTAAGAAAGTTCCTGTCCAGCTTTTCGATTTCCTCAATAAGCATACCGTTCATATTATCGCCTTTCTGTCTGTTCGGCTGAACGGCATTTTACAAATACCGCTGTTGCCAGAGTTGCACACACCGCAAAAATCACAGTAATCGCCTTAACCGCATTTCTTCTTTTCGTTTTATCACTCCTCTCCACGCTCCCGATTATGTAAATCCCCTCAAGATCGTGTCTGTAATATTTGCAGGAGCTGCCGTTTGTTGGTTTTTCGTTTTTCTTAAAGTACACCATTTGTGAAATCTCCTTTTCTCATTAAATTTTTTTGCGATTTGCATTTTTGCTTTTAAGGGTCATACGGAGTTTTTCATTTTCACCTTTTAATCGCATCACCTCCTTTCGCAGCTCTTCATTTTTAGCTGCAAGAATATTTATCTCATCGGCAGCAGCGGAAATTGGACTTTTGCTCTGTTTCGCTTTTTCAGTCTTCCGGAGAATTGCCCCTACCGCCATTATTGCTTTTTCATCAAGCAACCGTTCCCCTTTGGAGTTGGTTTTCAGTTTTTTCGCCAGCTCCGGGTGTCTGCTTAATAGTTCATAAAATTTCAGCGGTTTAAAATTATTTTTTTTGCAAAAATCGGAAATAGAACAGAATTTACTGTGTTTTCCCATTGGCATTCTGTCCTCCGTCCAATTTCAAACCTATGGTTTGATATATCATAGCAATCAATCCTTTCTTTATTTGACTTTACATTCACAGGCAAACATACTATTGTTTGCCGAATTGACGATTGATTTTTACAGGAAAATATGGTAAAATATTTATTAAAGCTAATCCGTTTTATACATACAACCAATTTCAGTTCAATAAATCATAATTTGAGGAGCTTATTATGGGAGAGTTTGATTTTACTTATGAATTACCTAAAAACTTTCATATACGTGTTATTCAGTTCTTGCAACAGTTTGGCAAAACAAACATTGCTAATGCGTTTAAACGATGTGAGTATGAGTATGACGATATTGGCTTAGCATATTATGCTGGACTTAAGGGTGATAACTGGAATAAAAAAGCTGTTGATTTTACTTTCGAAGGACAAAAAGACGATATATCCCTATTACAAAACGCAGACAGGATTTTGAAAAATGCAATTGAAAAAGCACTTAAACCGAGTGAATCAGGATACCTTGTTAGAAACATATATTATTTTAGTTCTGATGATTTTGAAGATGACTCTAAAGTACCACCATCTAATGAAGAAAGACTAACCTGTGATCTTGAAACTGCCCGTAACGTGCTAAATGATTTGATACAAATAGGCGAACGCATATGTTTAAACGCTTCATTTAATGAATCAAGTTCTGAAAATAGCATTAATGACTCTTTTAGAGATATGCTTTCAATTAAGGGTTACAATGAAGTAAAAGATCAAACTCGACATGGAGTATCAGTCAATGGTAGAGATGCTGCAGAAGTAGATATACTTTTAACCAAAGATGGTAAAGAGATAGCTATATTTGAAGGTCTTAAATTGGATTGTGTAAATAAATCATATATTGATGAACACATCCGTAAAGCAATTATTAATTATAATGCACTTGGGACATCAACTTTTATCGTAGCTTATGTTAATTCTACTGACTTCGAATCGTTTTGGAACAGATACTCTGATTATATTGAGCTTTATTCTTTTCCAAGTCAAATCCAAACAAAGAAAGCATTTACGATATTACCTCACCCCAATGCAGCCACTCGAATAGGCACCCTAATTCTTACAAAAGATGGATTTGATTTTCCTGTATATTTCATTGCATTAAAGGTAAGTTAGTATGACATTATTAATTGAACCATTTCACTTATATCATCTACAGCATCTTCATTCCCATATCGTGTTCAAAGCCTGCAAAGGTGGAGTTCATCAGCGTGTAAACAGAGTTGAACAGCGATGTTGTCAGGAAACGGTCTATCCTGCTTATCTTGTCGGGGTAATTCACAAGGCTTTGCAGAACATACTGAACGTGGTCAAAGGTTATCTTTCTGTAAGCAGCTTTCGCCGTTTCCTCGGACACACGTTTTCCCTCGGATATTACAGCCCGTTCTCCGCATAGAACGTCCACCATCAAGTCCTTGATTTCCTCAACCATTTTTACAACCGAATCGTCCTTGAAAGACATAAGGCAGTCATAGTCGATCTGTGCCTTTACTTCTTCCTCTACTGCGTTTCTGTCTATTCCGTCAATCAATCCATCATTACTTTCAACAGTTTCAACAGCTCCAGGTGAAAAATTTTGCAAGCCGCCGCCCGATTGAATGATTGATTGAGAATCAGTATAACTCATTTCAGTATTATTCTCTTTAGTATTATTACATTCGGTTTTTCCGAATTCTAAAGTTCGGTTTTTCCGATTTCTTGAATTCGGATTATCCGATTTCTTGAATTCGGTTTTTCCGAATTCTTGATTTCGGATTTCCCAATTTCTTGAATTATACTCATTTTCAACGGGAATTTCCTGCGGTTCGGGAGCATCTTCCGGGGTATCGGCTCCGGGCTGTTCATCATCTTCAACAATGAAGTTCATCACATATATAATGGAAGGCATACCCTGACCTCGGCGTTTCTTTTTGATAAGGCCTATGCCGTTTTCATCATCAAGTTCCTTTAAGAGCTTGACCGCTGTTTCTCCGCAAATGCCCAGCTGTTCCACAATATCCTCTATGGGAAATACGATATATACCCTGTTCTGATTGTCAAACCAGTTATTTCTCCTGCTAAGGCTCATTCGGTCAAGCAGCAGACCGTACATCATCTTTGCTCCTATTGACAGCTTTCCAAAATGCTTCTTATCGCTGAATAGCACCTTTGGTATCTTGACAAAGGAAAATTGCTCGGCTTCTGCACCGTAATAGTAGTCAAATTCAGTTTTCATCTTTGCACACCTTTATTCTGCTGTATTATTTACAGATTTTCCCTGACTTTCACTCAAAGCCTTTTTCTCCCAAAACCTCAATAATTTCGGAGA
>JAFULX010000103.1 GCA_017483065.1 Clostridia bacterium
AGTCATAGACCGCTGCCGCAACCTCCTTTGACATACTCACGAACAGCACTTCCTCGGACAGTCCCTTTTTGACAAAAATGGTCTGCTGGGAGCTGTCGTAGTAGGCAGGCAATTCAAGCTCGTCAACAGGAACGCAGGGTACAGGGCTTGCATCAATCAGAGCAGACACAAGCTCACGCATGGATTTCGGCTCCTGTTCCTGCTGCCTGTCCTTTGCCGAGGTTTCGGAAATATCATAAACCACTTTGGCATTGTAGGAGATGCCCTTTGTCCCGTCCTCACGGGTGTATTCCTTGCTCGGCTCAAGAATAATGATTTTCTGTGCGTCCTTATTCACATAGACACGGCTCGCTTTCCATTTGCTGTACTCTTTAAGCTGCGTTGCTTCGGGCATCTGTGCTGACACCAGAATAGCGTTAGCCACGGAGTAACGGTCAAAGCGACCCTGCACATCAAGATACTGACGGAAGCTGTCGCCGCTTGCCATCATTTCAGAGCAGGTATTGTCAATCAGCTCATAGGCTTCTTTCCGCTGTGCCTGCTTTGCGGCAGCCCATTCCTCTTTATCAAAAGGTCTGTTGCCGCCGCTGAATACATCGTAAATACTCATAGCTGTTTACCTCGTTTCTTTGGATTTTGGTTTCTTTTTCTTTCTCTGGGGCTGTTTATGCTCCGTTTTCCTGTTAGCACTTTTCGCCCTGTCGGAAGCTCCGCTTTTGTCCAGTGAGGAAGTGCCAATCTCTGCTTCCTGCTCCTTGCGGCTCTCCTTGATTTTCCGCAGTTCCTCTCTGACAGAAGGTTTCTCCTTAGTCATAGTAGCCCCCTCTGCGGACTTCTTTGGCTGCTCTGAGGTAGGCTCGGACTGAGGGGATTTTTCTGTCTTTGCCACCGAGGGGTTTGGGGAGTTTTCCTCCTTCTGGACAGGCTTGCCCATAAGCTCGTCAAGTAGCTTATCTTTCTCCGCCTTTTCCTGCACACCAATATCTGGCTCTGGCTGACCGTCCTTTGCATCTTTGGATTTCTCGGCTTCCGTCACAATAGAAGCGGTATCCACCGAAGCAAGATTAAAGCGTTCCACGATACGGCTGATTTTCGATGCGTCCTCGGCACGGGCGATGACATCGACCTCTGCATTGGGGTCTTTGTTTTTCCTGTCCGTGAGGACGCAGTAAAGCACACCGTATTTTTTCGCTTCCTGCGTAAACTTCTTTAAGTCGCCGCTTTTGACAGTAAAGACTTTCAGCTCCTTACCAGAACGTAGCATACTTGTCAGCCTTGCTTTGCCTTTGGTTTTCTTTTCTTCTTTGAGAATGGAATACAACAGGATAGCGATGTTCTTCGCACCTGCACCTGTGATTTTGGCAGCGACCTCAAAGCCCTCCAAGCTCATTCGGACGATTTGTTCTGCCGCTTCGCCGCCTGTGTTCATTCTTCATCAACTCCTTTCTTTGCTGTTCGTTTTCGTCTGCCCGTATCGTCTGCAATTTTTCCTTGAGGGTATCACTACGGGCGGAAATGCCCTCGCACAGTCTGACCTCCTTTCGGATAACTTTCAGCCGCCCCGAAATGACGGAAAGCTCTGCCTTAACCGCTTCCTTTTCTTCGCCGCTTATCCTGCGGGATTTGGAGTAAAGCTCCTTTCGCTTCTGAAGCAGGGCAGACATCTCCGTTTCCAGAGAGCCTTTATATGAACAAAGCTGCTCCGCCGTATCAATGTGATTGCGGCA
>JAFULX010000104.1 GCA_017483065.1 Clostridia bacterium
AAAAGCTTGCGGAGGGTATAAAAGCGGATATTAC
This sequence comes from Clostridia bacterium, assembly GCA_017483065.1. Lineage (GTDB taxonomy): Bacteria > Bacillota > Clostridia > UBA1381 > UBA1381 > HGM11525. The sequence continues at coordinate 35 of JAFULX010000104.1, forward strand.
GAAAAATTTCACCGCAGCGGTAGAGCTTTTCGAGCCTACAGCGGACGAGGACGTTCCGAGAGCGTTTGAGAATAACGGCTTTATCGAGCCTGTCGAGGGTATCACCTCCGACTATGCTATGCCGTCCTCACACGACGTCGACCCGAATCCGATTATGGCTTTCTTCTATTATTTCTTCTTCGGAATGATGTTCTCCGATGCAGGCTACGGACTTTTGATGATGATTGCCTGCGGACTTTTAGGCTACGGCAATTTCCTCGAAAAAGGCAAACGGCGTGCGTATAAGATGTTCTTCTTCTGCGGTGTGTCGACGACCTTCTGGGGACTGATGTACGGTAGCTTTTTCGGCGATATGATTGCAACGGTGTCCAAGACCTTCGGCAACGGCACACTTGCCCTGAAACCGATTTTGATGGACCCTGTGCAAAAGCCGCTTGATTTGCTGATTATGAGCGTTGCGTTCGGCTTGGTGCATATGCTGACGGCACTTGCGGTCAAGTTCTATATGACGTGGCGGTCGGGTGAGAAGCTTGCGGCGGTGTTTGATACGGGATTTTGGTTTACACTGCTGTCGGGTATCGGCATTTTCGCCGCAGGTATGGGACTTGGTATAAGCGTTTTGCAGACCGTCGGACTTGTAATGATGATTGGCTCTGCGGCAGGACTTATTCTCACTCAGGGACGTGACAAGAAAAACCCGATTATGAAGGTGTTCGGCGGCATACTGAGTCTTTACGATATTACAAGCTATGTCGGCGACGCACTGTCCTATTCGAGATTGATGGCACTCGGACTTGCAACGGGCGTTATTGCCTCGGTTATCAATGTTTTAGGCTCGCTCGGCGGCGGCTCGGTTGTCGGTCTTATCGCATTTATACTGATTTCGGTGTTCGGTCATTCGCTCAATTTTGCGATAAATATGCTCGGTGCATATGTCCACACCAACCGTTTGCAATACGTTGAATTTTATCAGAAATTTTACGAGGGCGGCGGAAGAAAATATAAGCCCTTTGGCTTTAACACAAAATATTATCTTTTTAAAAACAGGACGTAAAAAATAAGCGTCGTATCTCACCTGTTTAGCGGAACTTGAAGTACACTCGTACGTCGGCATTCCTCAAACAGGCAACCTACTCGCTTCTTTTTCACGATATATTAAAGCCACAATAATGTGGCAGAAAGGTTGGATTAAAATGATGAATTTAGGTATGTTTTTTGCACTGTTGGGAGTTGTTGCGGCGGTTGTTATGTCGGGCATTGGCTCGTCAAAGGGCGTAGGTGCTGCATCTGAGGCAGCGGCGGCTGTTATATCCGACGACCCGTCAAAGTTCGGTAAGCTGTTGGTTTTGCAGCTTCTCCCCGGCACACAGGGACTTTATGGCTTGATTGTCGGTGTTATGGTATTTCTGAACGCAGGTATTCTCGGCGGTGAGCCTGTTACCGAGCTTACTGTCGGTCTTGAGTATTTTGCGGCGTGTCTGCCGATTGCACTTTCGGGATATTTTTCCGCAAGAGCACAGGGCAGAGTTTGCGTTACGGGTGTAAACCTCATTGCAAAGCGTCCCGAGGAAAGCTCAAAGGCTATCGTTTCCGCATCGCTTATCGAGCTTTACGCACTGTTAGGCTTTATCGTATCCTTCCTCGCAGTTATCAATATATGAGAGGCTGACGGATATGGCAGGATTACAGGATATTACAGATAAAATTATCTCCGATGCAAAGGCTGTCCGTGACGAAAAAATTGCGGCTGCCGAGGAGTGTGTGAAAAATATCCGCACCGAATATGCCGAGGAGATTGCAAGGGTCAGAGCGAAAAATGCCGAGGTTTTGAAGGAAATTGGCGAAACCGCAAAGGAAAATGCGGAATTTGCACTCCGTGCCAAGGAGCGTGAAGCGATTTTGAGCGTGGAAAACAGCACGGTGGCGGAGATAATCGCCGAGGCGAAGGATAGGATTTTAAAGCTCCCGACGAACGAATATTTCGCACTTTTGACCGATATTTACAGAAATAATGCCGAGGACGGCGAGGGCGAGCTGTTACTTACCAAAGCCGACAGGGAGCGTATGCCCGAGGATTTCCTCAAAACTCTTTCGGGGATAAAGGGCAAGCTTACTCTTTCCGAAGAGGACGCACCGTCGGCAGGTTTTGTCGTGCGTTACGGCAGAGTGGAGTTAAACTGCACGTTTGACGCAATTTTTGAGGATAAATATAACTTATTTTCCGATATTGCGTCGCAGTGCTGCAAGGAGTGAACGGATTGAAGGACGTTGAGTACGCATATGCGGTGGCATATATAAAAACGCTCGAAAATAAAATGCTCACGAGGTCGGATATGGAGTCGCTGATTTCGGCGGACGGCATTGCGGCGGCAAAACGTATTCTTGCCGAGCGTGGCTGGACGGGCAAGGATACGGGCGAAATACTGAAAAATGAGCTTGCACGTGCGTGGGAGGCGGCTTATGAGGTTTTGGGCGAGGATACGCCGATTGATGTTCTGATTTATGAGAATGATTTCCATAACCTCAAAACCGTTCTGAAAGCCACCGTTGCAAGAGCGGACTGGAGCAAAATGGTGCTTTCGCCGCATACGGTCGAGCCGTCATTGATTGCCGAGTGCATAAAAAGCGGTGATTGGGAGCAATTGCCTGAATTTTTGCGTGATACGGCAAAGGGTGCATATGAGCTTCTGACCGAAACGATGGACGGACAGCTCGCCGAAATATATATTGATAAGGCAGAGCTTATTGCAGTTCTGGAAAGAGCAAAAGCCGAAAAGGACAATTTCCTGATTGGCTGGGCAGAGCTTCTCGTCAAGCTTGCAAGCCTGAAAACGGCTTGGCGATGCATAAAAGCAGGTAAGTCGCAGGAATTTTTAAAAAATGCGATTGCAGACAGTAATCTGTACGTTAAGCTGACGTCCTGCGAGAGCATAGATGATGTGAAGGCTGTGATTTCGGCAGAATTTTCCGATGCCGACACCGAAACGCTCGCAAGCTTTGAGAAATGGTGCGACAACAAAAAGCTTGCCTATGTGAAGGGTGCAAAAGCGGAGAGCTTTTCCTTCCGTCCGATAATGGCATTTTTAATAGGAAAGACCTTTGAAATTCAGGCGGTCAGAATAATCCTCTCGTGCAAGGAGAACGAAATCGGGCAGGAAATAATTCGGGAAAGGTTGCGTGATATGTATGTATAAAATCGGCGTAATCGGCGATTATGACAGCATTTGCGGCTTTGCGGCTCTCGGACTTGACATCTTCCCGACAGAGGATTTAGAGTCGGCAAAGCAGACTCTTACAAGGCTTGCCGCTGGCGGCTACGGAGTGATTTATGTTACCGAGCAGTATCTCGGCAAAATGCCAGACGAACAGGCGGAATATGCCGAGCAGCAAACCCCCGCCATAGTTGCCATTCCGAGTGTGAAAGAAAAGCTCGGACTCGGCAGAGCGGCATTAAAACGCTATGTGGAACAGGCTGTAGGCTCGGACATAATATTTAATGAAGAATGATGTGAAAAATAAGCGTCGCATCTCGCTTATTTTCCACGTTGAGAAAGAAAGGATAGACACAATGGCTGATAAATGCGGAATAATCAAAAAAGTGTCGGGACCGCTTGTTATTGCGAGCGGTATGCGTGATGCAAATATGTATGACGTTGTGCGTGTGAGCAGACTCGGACTTGTCGGCGAGATTATCGAAATGCACGGCGATGATGCGTCAATTCAGGTTTATGAGGAAACCTCGGGGTTAGGACCAGGTGAGGAGGTAGTATCTACGGGTGTACCTCTTTCGGTGGAGCTTGGTCCTGGACTTATCAGGAGTATATATGACGGTATCCAAAGACCCCTCGACGCTATTATGGAAAAGGCGGGTACAAACCTCGAAAGAGGTGTCGACGTGCCTGCACTTTCGAGAGAGAAAAAGTGGAGCTTTACGCCGACGGCGGCTTTGGGCAGAGTTGAGGCGGGCGATGTTCTCGGCTTTGTACAGGAAACCGACGTGGTAGAACATAAAATTATGGTACCGCCGAATATGCAGGGCGAGCTTTTGGAGCTTAACGCAGGTGAGTACACGGTTGAAGATGTGATAGGCAAAATCAAGACCGACAAGGGAGAGGTTAAGGAAGTTAAGCTTATGCAGAAATGGCCCGTTCGTGTGGGCAGACCGTACAAGGAAAAGCTTTCGCCCGATGTACCGCTTGTGACGGGACAGCGTGTAATTGATACGCTTTTCCCGATTGCAAAGGGCGGCGTGGGTACAGTTCCAGGCCCGTTCGGTAGCGGTAAAACGGTGGTACAGCATCAGCTTGCAAAGTGGGCAGATGCGGACATAGTGGTTTATATTGGTTGTGGAGAGCGTGGTAATGAGATGACCGACGTTCTGAACGAGTTTCCCGAAATCAAAGACCCGAGAACGGGCAAAACCCTGATGGAGCGTACCGTTCTGATTGCGAACACCTCCGATATGCCCGTTGCGGCACGTGAGGCGAGTATTTATACGGGTATTACCATTGCAGAATATTTCCGTGATATGGGTTATTCGGTGGTACTGCTTGCCGACTCCACATCACGCTGGGCAGAGGCACTCCGTGAGATGAGCGGCAGACTTGAAGAAATGCCTGGTGAGGAGGGTTATCCCGCATACCTCGGCAGCCGTCTTGCGAGCTTTTACGAGAGAGCGGGCAGAGTGGTGTCTAACGGAAAGGACGGCAGAGTGGGTGCACTTTCGATTGTCGGTGCGGTTTCGCCGCAGGGCGGTGATATTTCCGAGCCTGTTTCACAGGCAACGCTCCGAATTGTCAAGGTGTTCTGGGGACTTGATTCCTCGCTTGCATACCGCAGACATTTCCCCGCAATTAACTGGCTCAAGAGCTATTCTCTGTACCTCGATATGATGGAAAAATGGTATAGCGACAACATATCACCTGAATGGATGGCACAGCGAAACCGCATAATGGCACTTTTGCAGGAGGAGGCGGAGCTTGACGAGATTGTTAAGCTTGTCGGTATGGACGCACTTGTGGCGAGTGACCGCTTAAAGCTTGAGGTTGCACGCTCAATCCGTGAGGATTACCTGCATCAGGACGCATTCCACGAGGTTGACACCTATGCTTCGCTTGAAAAGCAGTGTATTATGATGCGGCTTGTGCTTAAATTCTACGATTTGGCGGCACAGGCAATTAAGGACGGCGTGAGCATAAATAAAATAGCCGCACTTTCGACAAGAGAGCGTATCGGACGTATAAAATACGTTGCAGAGGATAAGGTTGCGGCGGAATATGACGCAATCGTCGGCGAGCTTTCGGCTGAGCTTGACGCATTGAGAAAAGAGGTGAGATAATGCCAAAGGAATACAGAACCATACAGGAGGTTGCAGGTCCTCTTATGCTGATTAAAAATGTCAGCGGCGTAACCTACAACGAGCTTGGCGAAATTGAGCTTGCGAGCGGCGAACGCAGACGCTGCAAGGTTTTGGAGGTAAACGGCTCGGACGCACTCGTACAGCTGTTTGAGAGCAGTGCAGGCATCAATCTGTCCGACTCAAAGGTGCGTTTTCTCGGTCACGGTATTGAGCTTGGTGTTTCGGAGGCGATGCTCGGCAGAGTATTTGACGGTCTTGGTCACCCCAAGGACGGCAAGCCCGAGATTATCCCCGAAAAGAGAATGGATATAAACGGTGTTCCGATGAATCCTGCGGCTCGTAACTACCCCGAGGAATTTATTCAGACGGGTGTGAGTGCAATTGACGGACTAAATACGCTTGTAAGAGGTCAGAAGCTGCCGATTTTCTCGGGCAGCGGTCTGCCGCACGCAAGCCTTGCGGCACAGATTGCACGTCAGGCAAAGGTGCGTGGTACAAACGAAAAGTTTGCGGTTGTGTTTGCGGCAATCGGTATCACCTTTGAGGAGGCAAGCTTCTTTATTGATGACTTTAAGAGAACGGGTGCAATGGAGCGTACAGTGCTTTTCGTAAACCTTGCGAACGACCCTGCAATCGAGCGTATCGCAACACCGAGAATGGCACTTACGGCGGCAGAGTATCTTGCGTTTGAGCTTGGTATGCACGTGCTTGTTATTATGACCGATATCACGAACTATGCCGACGCTCTCCGTGAGGTTTCGGCGGCTCGTAAGGAAGTACCAGGCAGACGAGGTTACCCAGGCTATATGTACACCGACCTTGCAACGCTTTATGAAAGAGCGGGCAGGCTTAAGGGTAAGGACGGCTCGATTACGCTGATTCCTATTCTGACTATGCCCGAGGACGATAAAACTCACCCGATACCCGACCTTACGGGTTATATCACAGAGGGGCAGATTATACTATCCCGTGAGCTTTACAGAAAGAGTATCGCACCGCCGATTGACGTTCTGCCGAGCCTGTCACGACTTAAAGACAAGGGTATAGGCAAGGGCAAAACACGAGAAGACCACGCGAATACTATGAATCAGCTTTTTGCCGCATATGCGAGGGGCAAGGAGGCAAAGGAGCTTATGGTAATCCTAGGTGAGGCGGCACTTTCCGACGTGGATAAGCTTTATGCGAGGTTCGCCGACGAGTTTGAGAAGGAGTATGTTTCTCAAGGCTACACCACCAACCGTACCATTGAGGAAACGCTCGAAATCGGCTGGAGGCTGCTGTCAATTTTGCCGAGAAGTGAGCTGAAAAGAATTAAGGACGAGTATCTCGACCAATATTATGGAAAGTAACCCGAAAGGAGATGCAAGATGGCACAGCTTAACGTAAACCCGACCAGAATGGAGCTGACAAGGCTGAAAAAGAGCCTTGCGGTCGCTATGCGAGGTCATAAGCTGTTGAAGGATAAGCGTGACGAGCTGATGCGGCAGTTTCTCGATATTGTGCGTGAGGCAAAGGTGCTTCGTGAAAATACCGAGGAAAAGCTCTCCGCCGCAAACCGCAGTCTTGCCGTGGCAGGCTCGGTACTGCAAAGAGAGGTTATAGACTCCGCATTGCTCTTGCCAAAGCAGGAGGTTACTCTTGAGGTCGGGACGAAAAATATAATGAGCGTGGATATCCCTGTTTTTACAAGCAAGCTGCGTTCAAAGTCGCAGGGGGATATGTTCTCCTACGGATACGCCTTCACGGGCGGCGATTTGGACGACGCAATCTCCGAGCTTGCAGATGTGTCGGCTGATTTGCTGAAATTAGCAGAGCTTGAAAAGGCGGCGGGACTTTTGGCAGGCGAGATTGAACGCACAAGACGCAGAGTTAATGCCCTCGAATATGTGATGATACCCAATTATCAGGACACTATTCGCTACATTACAATGAAGCTTGACGAAGCGGACAGGTCGAATACCACACGACTTATGAAAATTAAGGATATGATGGTGGCGGAGCGGATTACAAAGGAAAATTAAGAAAAAACTGTTATGCAAGGTGCATAACAGTTTTTTTCATTATTACATATTCTTCAAAAACTTTTCGTGTGCCGCACGCAGCTCGGCAGCCTTTTCCTCGGGTGCGGTCGGGTTGCAGTGTGCCCAGACGCCTGTTTCGGAAGATGCGTTGAATTTCTGCTTATCGGCAGAACGCATCGGAGGATAGAATGCGATATGGAAATGGTGCATACTCTCGTCCTCGCCTGTATTGACGGGATTCTGGTACATACACATCATATACGGGAACGCATAGTCAAACAGGCTGTCAAGTGTGCCTGCCGCCTCCTTAAGAGTTCTTGCAAGCGAGTCCTTTTCCTTATCGGTAAGCTGTGTCAAATTCTGTACGTGACGCTTTGCGGCGATATAAATGCCGTAGGGATATTCACAGAAAAACGGTAGAAATACGATAAAATCGTCATTTTCAAATATAATTCTGTCCTTTGCCTGAGCCTCGTCCTCAAGCATATCACACATCAGGCAGTTGCCTGTTTTTTCTTTATGCTCACGGAATGCCTCACATTCAAGCTCAATCTTTTTGGGTATTACCGAATAGCCGTAAATCTGACCGTGCGGATGCGGCATTGTAACGCCGACGACTGCACCTCTGTTCTCGAAAATAAATACATATTTAATCTTCTCGTCAGCGGAAATTTCCTCAAAGCGGTTTGCCCAGAGGTCGACAAGCTCGCGGATATGCTCCGCAGGCAGCTCGGGCAGGGTTACCGTGTGCTCAGGCGAGTAAAGTACAACCTCACACTTGCCGTAGCTCGGCTTTGTTTTGTAAATTCTTGTTTCCACATCATCGGGTGTGGGCGGATTCTGCGAAAGTGCAGGGAAATCGTTGTCATATTTCAGCACCGTGAAATGCTCGGGCACTTTTCCTGAGCCGGGACAAAACGGACACCAATCCTTCGGCATCTGCGGTCTGTTCTGACGGTGTGATGCTATCATAACCCAATCCTTGATTAAAGGATTCCATCTTAATTCTGCCATATATGTACGCTCCTTTTGCTGTTCTTTACCTTTATTCTATCGCCGATTTATGTGATTGTCAAGCGTTTTATACCATATTTTGTATGTTGCCTAAAAAAAGAAAAAATATTATAATATACAATATAATGTGTCTGAAAATTGCACAAAAAAGCACATAACCACAAAATATTGTTACTACTTTCTAATACAACCGAAATGTTTGTAACACAAATTAAAAAAAAGTATTATTTTTTTAACAAAAACACTTGCATTTTTCGGATAAATAGTGTACAATTGGGAGTATAAAGGTTGGTTTGGGAGCAATTGGGTAGAAAAATGGTTCAAAAGCCGACCGATTACCACGAAAGGACGGTGAGCGGATATGGCAAGCTTCTTCGGCAATTTTACACGTCAGCTTGATGAGCGGGGCAGATTTGTTTTGCCGTCAAAGGTGCGTGAAAAGCTTGAAGGACGGGTCTATATCACACGTTCACTCGTTGATGAATGTCTGCTGCTCTACACCGAAGAGGAGTGGGGCGTGCTGAAGGAGCAGGTTAAGGAGCTGCCGACCACAACCAACAGAGCTGCTAAAAGGTTTGTACAGATTGTATTCGGAAAAGCGGTTGAGGCTGAGGTGGACAAGCAGGGCAGAGTTGTTCTCACGTCAGAGCTTATGCAGGACGTTGGAATGACAAGAGATATTGTTCTTGTAGGAGTCGGCTCGAAGATGGAAATCTGGGACGCTGACAAGTACAACAGCACA
>JAFULX010000105.1 GCA_017483065.1 Clostridia bacterium
CGAGATAGAAGCGGCAATAACACAGCTTGGAGCGATATAGGAGGTAAAATAAATGTTTGATTTGAGAAGCTTTGTAATGCGTGGGATACGCAATATGGTAGGAAAAGAGCCTGAATACAAGGTGATACAGTATTCGGCAGGGTGGTTTGATAAGGGAGTGCTGACGGAAGAGGATTTGACCGAGATAAGCACCCTTTTGGGAGCGGAAGAAACAGAGGAAATCACAGAAGAATTTGCTGATGAAACGGCAGAAACGGAGGACAGCGTATGAAAACATCAATACTTGCAATAACAGGAGTAATAGGAGGCGTAATATCAATGCTTTTCGGTGGCTGGAGTGCAGCTATGACAACTCTTTCAATTTGTATGGCTATAGACTATATAACAGGCTTTGCGGTAGCGGCAGTATTCAAAAAGTCGCCTAAATCTGCAAGCGGTGCATTAGAGAGCAGGGCAGGCTTTAAAGGACTGCTCCGCAAGGGTGCAATTCTTTTGATTGTTCTGATAGCACACCGCCTTGATATTGCTCTCGGTGTTGCTTTCATCAAGGACGGTGTTATTACGGCATACATACTCAATGAAACTGTTTCTATTATAGAGAATGTCGGTCTTATGGGTCTGCCGATACCTGCTGTCATTACAAAGGCGATTGATATGCTGAAAGGGGAGATTGACGATGCGTAAACTGATTTAAACCACATTAAACAAACGGACAAGCTATAAAAAAGAAAAGAGGGAATTTATTATGACACTTAAAAATGCAGTAAATGAGCTTATGGATTTTGCAAAGGTACACGAGGTAGATGTACATACGGCATATGCCAAGATTGCTTACGAGATTAAAACGGGTGAGAGGGACTTTATGACAATGGCAGAGCTTGACGAGGCAAAGGCTTTTGTTGATGAAAACTACGATGTTGTTGTAGAGGCACGCAAAAGCGGTAACGATGCCGATTATGATACTGCTCTCCACCTTTGGGGAAAAGAGAACTGATGCGGTACATATCGGCACACAGAAAGAATTACGGTAATCTAAGACCTTTGAGCGTTATAAAGTACATTGTAGTGCATTATACCGCCAACAAAGGCGATACTGCCGAAGGTAATGCAAAATACTTTGCAAACAATGCAGTTAAAGCTTCTGCTCATTATTTTGTGGACGAAAACGAGGTTGTACAGTCGATTAAAGATGAATGTACCGCATACTCGGTAGGCGGAAACAAATACACAAACACAAAGGGCGGAAGCTTCTACGGTAAATGCACTAACACAAACAGCATATCGGTCGAGCTTTGTGACAGCTATAATGCTGTTCCCGAAAAGACAGCAGAAAGAGCGGCGGAGCTTATTCGCTCTCTTATGGATAAGTACGGCATTACTGCCGACAGGGTTATCAGGCATTATGATGTTACTGGCAAGCTATGTCCGAAGCCGTTTACAGACAATGCGGAGTGGAATAGCTTTAAATTACGTCTGGAGGACAAGGAAATGAACGAGAGAATTGAAAAGCTTGAAAAGAGAGTTGCCGAGCTTGAAGAAAAAGCGGCGGTTTATGACTACATAGACGAAAATATGCCCGAGTGGATAAGGAATATCACCGAATGGGCATTGTCAAAAGGCATTATATCAGGCACAGGCTCGGGACTTGGTATGACAAGGACAAAAGCAGAAACATTGGTTATGCTGAAAAATGTATTGGAAATGTAAATCAATTGAGCAAGGGGCGGAGAGTAATTCTCTGCCCTTTTTTCGTCTTGGGACGAGTAAAGTGCAAAAAATTCGCATTTTGCTCGGCAAGCTACATTCAGACGTAAAAACACGGCATATATTGGTGTAAATTAAAAAAATTTGACAAATTCATCGGATATGTAGTATAATAAAATAAGATAAGTATAAGCCTTGAAAAAGTAAGAAGAAGGAGAAACGGAAAAATGCCGAGAAAAAAGGAAGATTACGGAAACGAAAGTATTTCCAGCTTAAAAGGTGCGGACAGAGTCCGCAAGCGTCCCGGCGTCATTTTTGGCTCGGACGGACTTGAGGGCTGTGAGCATTCGTTTTTTGAAATATTATCAAACTCTATTGACGAGGCACGAGAGGGCTACGGCAAGGAAATCGAGGTTACACGTTTTCTTGACGGCTCTATTGAGGTGCGTGACTACGGCAGAGGAATACCCCTTGACTATAACGAAAAAGAAGGCCGCTACAACTGGGATTTGGTTTACTGTGAGCTGTATGCGGGCGGCAAATATAACAACAACTCCGCAGACGGTATGTATGAGTATTCGCTCGGTCTTAACGGACTTGGTGCGTGTGCTACGCAGTATTCGTCCGAGTTTATGGACGTTGAGGTTATCCGTGACGGTACGAAATATAATCTGCACTTTGAAAAGGGTGCGAATATCGGCGGTCTGAAAAAGGAGACTGCACCTGCACGTGCAAAAACAGGCACAGTTCAGCGTTGGCGTCCCGATATCGAGGTTTTTACCGATATAAATATACCCGTTGAATATTTCCACGACACACTGCGGAGGCAGTCGATGACAAATGCAGGCATTAAGTTCACGCTCTTTAACGAAACGGAGAGCGGAATGGAGCTTTTTGAATATTACTACGAGAACGGAATTGTCGACTACCTCGGCGAACAGGTGGGCGACACGGGCTTTACCACGGTTGAGGTGTGGGATGCAGAACGCAGGGGACGTGACCGTGCCGACCAGCCCGAATACCGCCTCAAAATGCAGGTGGCATTCTGTTTTTCCAACAAGGTCAATATGCTCGAATACTACCACAATTCAAGCTGGCTCGAGCACGGCGGTGCACCCGACAAGGCGGTTAAGAACGCATTCGTCTATGCAATCGACCAGTACCTCAAAAATAACAACAAATATAAGAAGAATGAGTCGAAAATTACATTTGTTGACGTTGCAGACTGCTTAGCGTTGGTAATCAACTCGTTCTCCACACAGACAAGCTACGAAAACCAGACGAAAAAGTCAATCACAAACAAGTTCATTCAGGAGGCAATGACCGAATTTCTGCGTCATCAGCTCGAGGTCTATTTCATAGAAAACCGTGCCGATGCGGAAAAGATTTCAAATCAGGTGCTTGCCAACAAGCAGAGCCGTGAGAATGCCGAAAAGGTCAGAATTGACGTTAAAAAGAAGCTCACAGGCTCAATGGATGTTACAAACCGTGTGAAAAAGTTTGTTGACTGCCGCTCGAAGGATATTGAAAAACGAGAGGTTTATATAGTGGAGGGTGACTCGGCTCTCGGCTCGTGTAAGCTTGCCAGAAACCCCGAATTTCAGGCGATTATGCCGATAAGAGGTAAAATTCTCAACTGTCTGAAGGCGGATTATGCACAGATTTTCAAGAGCGACATTATCCTTGATTTGGTGCGTGTTCTCGGCTGCGGAATTGAGATTAAAACCAAGCACAACAAGAATATCGAAACCTTCAACCTCGACAATCTGCGTTGGGACAAGGTTATAATCTGTACCGATGCCGACGTTGACGGCTTCCAGATACGCACGCTTGTGTTGACTATGATTTACCGTCTGATGCCGACCCTGATTGATGTTGGCAGGGTTTATATTGCCGAATCGCCGCTTTACGAGATTGAGATAACCAAAACAAAGCGTAAGGGCGAACAGCTTTTTGCCTATACCGAGCAGGAGAAGGAGGCAATTATCTCCAAGCTTGAAGAAGAGGGTCTTACCAAAGCACACGACGATTTTGATATTAAGCGAAGCAAGGGTCTGGGTGAGAATCAGGCTGATATGATGAGCCTTACCACTATGCACCCTGCCACACGCCGCTTAATCCGTGTAACGCCCGAAAATGTGGAGCGTACCGCACAGATGTTTGATATACTTTTAGGCAACAACTTAGAGAGCCGTAAGGAATATATCACCTTGAACGGTGCAAAATATATGGAATTGCTTGATGTAATGTAAGGGGGTGGGAGAAATGGCAAAGAAAAAAGGACAGGAACCCGAGCAGGAGATAGTGTCTGCACCGATAGCGGAGCAGCCTATAACCGAAACGCTTGAAACAAACTATATGCCCTATGCGATGAGCGTAATCATCTCCCGTGCAATCCCCGAGATTGACGGCTTGAAGCCATCGCACAGAAAGCTGCTTTATACAATGTACAAAATGGGACTTTTGGGCGGCAAGCTCACAAAGTCTGCAAATATTGTCGGACAGACAATGAAGCTAAACCCGCACGGCGACCAAGCAATTTATGCGACAATGGTACGTCTTACCGAGGGAAACCAGACCCTTTTGCTGCCCTTGGTCGAGTCAAAGGGTAACTTTGGTAAGCAGTATTCGAGAGATATGGCATACGCTGCCGCACGTTATACCGAGGCAAGGCTTGCACCCGTGTGTGCCGAGCTTTTCGGCGATATAAACAAGAACACCGTCAAATTCGTCGACAGCTATGACGGAGAAATGCAGGAGCCGACTCTGCTGCCTGTATCCTTCCCGAATATACTCGTCAATCCCAACCTCGGTATTGCGGTCGGTATGGCGAGTAATATCTGCTCCTTTAACTTAAAGGAGGTCTGTGACGCAACTATTGAGTATATGAAAAACCCAGATGCGGACTTGCTTGCTATTATGCCTGCACCCGATTTTCCGCTCGGCGGCAATCTGATTTACGATGAAGCACAGATGCGTGAAATTTACAGCACGGGCAGAGGCAGCTTCAAGCTCCGTGCTGAGTATATATACGATAAGAAGAATAACTGCATTGAGGTCACCGAAATTCCGTATTCCACTACCATTGAGGCGATTATCGAAAAGCTTCTCGAGCTTATAAAGGCTAATAAGCTGAAGGAAATCTCCGATGTGCGTGACGAAACGGGACTTGACGGCTTTAAGCTGACTATTGACTTAAAAAGAGGAACAGACCCCGACGCACTTATGCTGAAGCTCTTTAAAATGACGCCGCTCGAGGACAGCTTTGGCTGTAATTTCAACGTGCTTGTGGATAACGTACCCCGAGTAATGGGTGTTGGCGAGATTATCGGCGAATGGGTACGCTTCCGTATGGATTGTATCAAGCGTGGCTTGCAGTACGATATCGACAGAAAAACCGAAAGACTTCACCTTCTGACAGGTCTTAAAAAGATTTTGCTCGATATCGACAAGGCGGTTTCCATTATCCGACATACCGAGCTGGAGGCTGACGTTGTGCCGAATTTGATGGTCGGCTTTGACATTGACCAGATTCAGGCGGAATACGTTGCCGAGATTAAGCTGCGTAATCTTAATAAGGAATATATCCTAAACCGCACCTCCGATATTGAAAAGCTGATTGACGATATCGACAAGCTTTCCAAAATCCTTGCAAGCGACAGGGAGGTTAAAAAGGTTATTGCCAAGCAGCTCGCCGAGGTATCGAAAAAGTACGGCTCGGAACGCAGAACACGTCTTATCAAGGGCGAGGACGTTGTGGTTTATGAGGAAAATACCAGCATTGAGGATTATCACGTTACAGTATTCGTGACGAGGGACGGTTATGTCAAGAAGATTACCGACCAGAGCCTGCGTTTCTCCACTACCGAGCATAAGCTCAAGGAGGAGGACGTAATCGTGCAGACGGTGGACGCTACCAACAAGAGCGAGCTTTTGTATTTCACCGATAAGGCTACCGTTTATAAGACTCATCTTTACGACCTTGCGGACGGCAAGGTGAGTGCGATGGGCGACTATATGCCGCAGGTGCTGGGCTTTGCGAATGATGAAAAGCCTGTCTATGCCGTTATGACCGCAGACCACAAGGGACATATGCTCTTCTGCTTTGAAAACGGCAAAATGGCGAAGGTACCGCTTTCCGCATATGCGACCAAGACCAACAGAAAGAAGCTTATCGGTGCGTATTCCGACAAATCGCCGATTGTTTCTATAACATACCTCCCCGAGGATATTGATATGGCGGCATTTACCGATAATAATAAGGCTTTGGTATTCAATACAGAGAAGATACCCGAAAAGACCACCAAATCAACGCAGGGTGTACAGGTTATGAAGCTGACCAAAAAGGGTGCGAAGATTATCCGTGTTCTGCCCCTTGACAAATCCGAGCTTGAAGACCCTGCACATTTCAGAACAAAGAATATACCCGCCGCAGGCTCGTTCCTAAGGAAAGATGATGTACAATTATCATTATTTTAAATAGGCTGAATAAAATTGCCCATATCACCACTTTTTGCAAGGGGCGGTACACTCGTACAGCACCCTTGCTTCAAAGCGGCAATCTGAACAATTTTCTTTCAGCCTTGGTGCGTGGTAAATTATGGGTGTAGGAAAGGAATGTATGTAACGATGGAAACTGTAAATATATTAGGTGCAAAGGTATCTATGCTCGGGATTTCCGAGTCGGTTGACCGCATTATGGAAATGATGGACGAGGGCGGTACACACGCTGTTTTTACGCCTAATTCCGAGATTATAATGAATGCGTATAAGGACAAGGAATTTATGGAGCTTATCAACAGTGCCGATTTGCTGACGGCGGACGGTATAGGCTTGGTTTACGCTTCACGGATTGTCGGTAAGCCGATACCCGAGCGTGCCGCAGGCTTTGATATTGCAATGGCACTTATAAAGAGAATGGCACAGGAGGGCAAAAGCCTGTTCCTTTTCGGAAGCAAGCCGAATACTGCCGAGCGTGCCGCCGACATTCTCGTTGAAAATAACCACGGTTTGAAGATTGCAGGCTGTCGGAACGGCTATTTCAAGCCCGAGGAAACCGATGCTATTGTTGACGAAATAAATGCCTCGGGAGCAGACGTGTGCTTTGTCTGCCTCGGCTCGCCTGCACAGGAAAAATGGATTAACGCAAACCGTGACAGACTGAATTGCAGCGTGCTTATGGGACTTGGCGGCTCGCTCGACGCAATTACGGGCGATATGCCCCGTGCACCCGAATGGTGGTGCAAGCACGGTTTGGAATGGCTCTACCGCCTGTCAAAACAGCCGTCAAGAATTGGCAGAATGATGGCACTGCCGAAATTTGGTTTTACGGTTTTGTTGAATGGAAAAAAATTTCCTCAATGACGTGAAAAATAAGCGTCGCATCTTACCTGTTATCGGAACTTGAGGTACAATAGTACATCAGCGTCCCTCAAACAGGCAACCTGCTTGCTTCTTTTCCACGTTAGATTGTTGAATATGTGCCGATGTGGTACAGTATGATGGAGGATTGATTATATGGGACTACTTATTGCGGTTGAGGGTGTTGACGCAAGCGGCAAGCAGACGCAGACCGAGCTTTTGTACAAGCACCTGACCGAGCGTGGCATAGCAGTACGGCGGCTGTCCTTTCCCGTTTATGACAGCGATTCGTCCGCAGGTGTGAGAATGTACTTAAACGGCGAGCTTTCCGAGAGTGCCGACGGAGTGAGTGCGTATGCTGCATCCAGTCTTTTTGCGGCGGACAGATTTTTAAGCTATAAAAGCGACTGGGCGAAGGATTACGAAAGCGGAACGCTTATTTTGTGCGACCGCTATGTCGGGTCGAATATGATACATCAGGCATGCAAGCTTGGTGAGGGCGAACGTGATGCGTTTCTCGATTGGCTTGACGGCTTTGAGTACGGAATTTACGCACTTCCTAAGCCTGATTTAACGATTTTTCTCGATATGCCGCCTGAAAAGGGCAGAGAGCTGATGGCATCACGCAGAAATAAGATTGATAATTCCGAAACACACGATATTCACGAGCGTGACAACGGATTTCTTGAAAAAAGCTACCGCTGTGCCTGTGCCGTTGCGGAAAAATTCGGCTGGACAAGAATAAGCTGTGTCAGCGGTGATAAAATAAGAAGTGTTGAGGATATAAGTGCTGAAATCTGTGCCATTGCGGATAAACTAAGTTTATAACTGTATAAAAAATAACGAAAGGGGAGAAAGGCAGGGAGGTATAAACCAAAAGGAGGAAAAATAATGAGTGCAAAAGAAATGATAAACACATTTATAGCCGAGCAGGTGAAAAAATGCGAAACGTGCGATAAAATTCCGCTCGAGCTTTATGAACAGAATAATGTTAAAAGGGGACTGCGTGACAAAAACGGTATAGGCGTGCTTGCAGGTCTTACCTCGATATCGTCGATTGACGCATATACTGTGGTAAACGGCGAGAGAGTGCCGTGCGAGGGCAAGCTGTGCTACCGTGGGTATAATGTGTTTGACCTTGTTAAAGGCTCGAAGGGCAGAGGTGGCTTTGTTTTCGAGGAAACGGCATACCTGCTCCTTTTCGGTGAGCTGCCGACCGAGGAACAGCTCAAAGAATTTTGCGAGGTACTCGGTGCGATGCGTACCCTTCCGACCAATTTCACCCGTGACGTTGTTATGAAAGCGTCGAGCAGGGATATTATGAATACGCTTACAAGAAGTATTCTTACTCTTGCTTCTTATGACAAGGAGGCGGACAATAACGAAATCGAGAATGTTATGCGTCAGTGCCTTATGCTTACGAGCGTACTGCCGATGCTGGCGGTTTACGGATATCATTCCTACAATCATTATGAGCATAGGGAAAGTATGTACATTCACCGCCCCGACCCGAAGCTGTCAACGGCGGAAAATCTCCTGATGTTGCTTCGTCCCGACAAGAAATACACCGAGCTTGAGGCTAAGGTGCTTGATATGGCACTAATGCTGCATATGGAGCATGGCGGCGGTAACAACTCGTCCTTTACCACTCACGTTGTATCCTCGGCTGGCTCGGATACCTATTCGGTTATGGCGGCGGCTCTCTGCTCGCTCAAGGGTCCCAAGCACGGCGGTGCAAATATCAAGGTTGTAAATATGATGAAGGATTTGAAGGCGAATGTTGCCGACACGTCCGATGAAAACGAGCTGCGTAATTATATAGGAAGGCTTCTTGACAAGGAGGCTTTCGACCGCAAGGGACTTGTCTACGGTATGGGACACGCTGTTTATTCGATTTCCGACCCGAGAGCCGTTATATTCAAAGGCTTTGCAAAGGAGCTTGCAATGGAAAAGGATATGATGAGCGAGTTTACTATGTACGAGAGCGTGGAGCGGCTTGCGGTTGAGGTAATCGGCGAAAAACGCAGAATTTACAAGGGAGTAAGTGCAAACGTCGATTTTTACAGCGGACTTGTGTATTCTATGCTCGGAATACCCGACGAGCTTTACACGCCGATGTTTGCGATTGCCCGTATTGTCGGCTGGAGTGCGCACAGGGTTGAGGAGCTTGTCAGCGGTGACAAAATTATCCGTCCTGCGTATAAAAGCATATCCTCGGAACGTGTTTATAAAGAAATTTCCGAAAGATAAACCTATTTTTGTGTATGCAATATGCACAAAATTCACAAATAAATTTCTCGAAGTTTGTAGAAAATTTAATTGAAATATTTTCAAAAAAAGCTTGCAAATGCTTGATTTATACTGTATAATGGTAATGTTGTGACATCTGGCAAACGATGAAGCGGGAGGTTGCGTACAAAAAGGTACGGTTTTTCCGTGGAGAATGTCCGATTCTTGAAACCGGGCGGCAGGTCGCATCTTATAAAGGACAGGCATTTTGCGGGCTTTTTGCGCATAAGCGGTGTGCGTAAAAATCGGCAGGTGCGCCCTTTTAAAAGGTGTGAGAAACTCCCGGGAGGCTATAAAGGCAATCCGGGTTTTATTATGGGAAAGTTGGGAAACACCCGGCGGTGTGGTAAAAAGAACACCGCAACTGTCGTGCATTCGAGGTGTCACGAAAAGATTAAATTTACAGGAGGAAAAAAACATGGCAGCAAGCAAGAAAATCAGAATCAAGCTTAAGGCTTATGACCACGCTGTTCTTGACCAGTCGGCAGAGAAGATTGTCGATATCGCAAAGAGAACAGGCGCAAAGGTATCGGGTCCTATCCCCCTACCGACAGATAAGGAGATTATCACAATTCTCCGTGCGGTTCATAAGTACAAGGATTCCCGTGAGCAGTTCGAAAGAAGAACTCACAAAAGACTTATCGATATCGTTGTCCCCGGCGCTAAGACAATGGAGGCATTGATAAAGCTTGACTTACCTGCAGGCGTTGAAATCGACGTAATCCAGAAGTAAGTAAGGCACAATTTGCAGTAGGCGGTAACGTCTATGATGCAGGTCACGTTCCCGTACCGCTTTTTGCTGGAACCAATAACTGTAAGAAAGGATGAAAACAATGAAAAAAGCGATTTTGGGCACAAAAGTTGGTATGACTCAGCTTTTTGCCGAGGACGGCAAGGTAATCCCGGTTACTGTTATTCAGGCAGGACCCTGCACAGTGGTTCAGAAGAAGACAGTTGACAATGAAGGTTACGACGCTGTTGTAGTTGGCTTTGGTGAGGTTAGAGAAAAATCACTCAACAAGCCGCAGAAAGGTACATTTGCAAAGGCAGATGTAGCTGCAAAGAAATATTTGAGAGAGTTCAGACTGGATGATATTTCCTCACTGAACGTTGCCGACGAGATTAAGGCAGACGTATTCGAAGCAGGCGAGAAGGTCGATGTTTCGGGTATCTCAAAGGGTAAAGGCTTCGCCGGCCCGATGAAGAGATGGGGTCTCCACAGAGGTCCGATGTCCCACGGTTCAGGATACCACAGAGGTTCCGGTTCAATGGGTGCTTGCTCAAATCCCGGTCGTGTAATGAAGGGTAAGAAGCTCCCCGGTCATATGGGCGTTGTAAAGGTAACTGTACAGAACCTTGAGATTGTTAAGGTTGATGCAGAGGCAGGCTTGATTCTTGTTAAGGGTGCAATCCCTGGCAACAAGGGCGGTCTGGTTACCGTAAGAAACAGCGTTAAGGCATAACGGGCGTTCTTAGAGAAAGGAGGAAACTGATTATGGCAACAGTAGCTGTATATAATATGGAAGGCGTAAAGACAGGCTCTATGGAAGTATCCGATAGCATCTTTGCTGCTGAAATCAATAAATCGGTGTTGCATTCGGTAGTTGTCAACTATCTTGCAAACCAGAGACAGGGTACACAGAATACCAAAACCCGTACAGAAGTAGCGGGCGGCGGAATTAAGCCGTGGCGTCAGAAGGGTACAGGCCGTGCAAGACAGGGTAGTATCCGTGCTCCCCAGTGGACAGGCGGCGGCGTAGCTCTCGGTCCTAAGCCCAGAGATTACCGTTACAGCCTCAACAAGAAGGTAAAGAAGATTGCTCTTAAATCTGCTCTTTCCGCTAAATATGAGGCATATGAAATCTTTGTAGTTGAGGACCTCAAGGTTGAGGAAATCAAAACTGCAACAATCGCAAAGCTCTTAAAGGGTCTTGAGATTGATACAAAGGCTCTTATCGTAACAGCTGAGTGCGATGAGAAGGTTTACAAGTCAGCAAGAAACATCAAGGGCGTTACCCCGACCTTCGTGGGTGTCCTTAACACATACGAAATCCTCAAGCACAACAAGCTTGTACTTGCTAAGGATGCAGTAGCTAAGATTGAGGAGGTGCTTGCATAATGAAGTTCGCACACGACGTTATCAGAAGACCCATCATCTCCGAACGCAGGATGGAAGCTGTTTATGACAAGGCAGGCAACGAAATCAAGAAGTACACCTTCGAGGTTGCTCTTAAGGCTAACAAGGTTGAGATTAAGAAGGCAGTCGAGGAAGTGTTCGGCGTAAAGGTTGCGGCAGTTAACACAATGCGTGTAAACGGCAAGGAAAAGAGAATGGGAAGATATGTTGGCAAGACTCCCGATTGGAAGAAAGCAATCATCACTCTTGCCGCAGACTCCAAGACAATCGAGTTCTTTGAGATGTAATTAGAATAGGAGGATAACGACATGGCTATCAAAAAGTATAAGCCGACCTCTCCTGCAAGAAGATTTATGACCGTTTCGGATTTCTCCGAAATCACAAAGTTTGAGCCGGAGCGTTCACTTCTGGCTACCAAGAAAAAGAATGCAGGTAGAAACTCATACGGCAGAATTACCGTTCGTCACCGTGGCGGCGGCAACAGAAAAAAATACAGAATTATCGACTTCAAGAGAAATAAGGACGGAATGCCCGCAACTGTAATCGGTATCGAGTACGATCCGAACAGAACAGCAAATATCGCCCTTCTCCAGTACGAGGACGGTACAAAGGCATACATCATTGCTCCTGTGGGACTTACAGACGGCGACGTTGTAGTTTCAGGTGAGGGTGCAGATATCAAGGCAGGTAACGCACTGTTCATCAAGGACATTCCCGTAGGTACTCTTATCCACAACATCGAGCTTTACCCCGGTAAGGGCGGACAGCTTGTACGTTCAGCAGGAAGCTCTGCACAGCTTATGGCTAAAGAGGGCGACTATGCTCAGGTAAGACTTCCCTCCGGCGAGGTTAGAATGGTAAGACTTAACTGTAAGGCTACAATCGGCGTAATCGGCAACCAGCAGCACGAGAACATTTCTATTGGTGAAGCAGGTAGAAAGCGTCATATGGGCTGGAGACCGACTGTTCGAGGCGTAGTTATGAACCCGAACGATCACCCGCACGGCGGTGGTGAGGGTAAATCTCCTATCGGACGTGCAGCTCCTGTTACTCCGTGGGGTAAACCTGCTCTCGGTCTTAAGACCAGAAAGCACAAGAACAGATCAGATAAGTTCATTGTTAAGAGAAGAAACGCTAAATAATATAGCGTGATACGAAATCCTCAAAAATGAGGAACAATCAAATGGGTAGATCACTCAAAAAGGGACCCTTTGTCGAAGAGCGTCTTATGAAGAGAATTGACGCTATGAATGCGGCAAACGAGAAGAAAGTAGTAAAAACCTGGTCAAGAGCATCTACAATCTTCCCTGAGATGGTAGGTCACACAATTGCTGTTCATGACGGCAGAAAGCATGTGCCTGTATTTATCAGCGAGGATATGGTAGGTCACAGACTCGGCGAATTCGCTCCGACAAGAACCTATAAGGGTCATGCGGGCGCAAAAACATCAAGATAATATACCTGATATATTTTCCTAATTCTGAAAGGAGGAAATCCGACAATGGAAGCAAGAGCTGTTGTTAAATATGCTCGCATTTCGCCCCGTAAGGTGAAGATTGTACTTGACCTTATCAGAAATAAGCCTGCCGGTGTTGCAATGGGTATCTTAAAGAACACCCCGAAGGCAGCAAGCGAGTATCTTATAAAGCTGCTTAATTCTGCAATTGCAAATGCAGCTAACAACCATAATATGGATGTAAACAAACTATATGTAGCAGAGTGCTACGCATCACAGGGTCCCGTGCTCAAGAGAGTACAGCCCCGTGCACAGGGCAGAGCGTTCAGAATTTTAAAGAGAACCAGCCACATCACTTTGGTACTGAAGGAAAAGGAATAATTCGGAAAAGGAGGTTAAAATCCTATGGGACAGAAGGTTAATCCGCACGGATTAAGAGTCGGCATCATTAAGGACTGGGATTCCAAATGGTATGCCACAAAGAAGGACTTCGGCGACCAGCTCGTTGAGGACTACAATATTAGAAAATTTGTTAAAAAGACTTGCTACGATGCAGGAATTGCTAAAATCGTTATCGAAAGAAAGCAGAACAAGGTTTTCGTTACTATCCATACTGCAAAGCCGGGTATCATAATCGGCAGAGGCGGTCAGGAGATAGACAAGCTCAAGAAAGACCTTGAGAAGATGACTGCAAAGACTGTAAACGTAAACATTATGGAAGTTAAGCAGCCCGACGCTAATGCACAGCTCGTTGCAGAGAATATCGCTCAGCAGCTCGAGAAGAGAATTTCCTTCCGCCGTGCTATGAAGCAGGTTATGGGCAGAGCTATGCGTCTTGGCGTTAAGGGTATCAAGACTGCTGTTTCAGGCCGTGTAGGCGGTGCAGAAATTGCAAGAACAGAGCAGTATCACGAGGGAACAATCCCCCTTCAGACCTTGAGAGCTGACATTGACTACGGTTTTGCAGAGGCTGCAACAACCTACGGTATCATCGGCGTTAAGGTTTGGATTTACAAGGGTGAGGTTCTTCACGATTCAAGGGCAGTAAGCGAAAAGGCTGAGCGTCCCGAAAGACGTCAGAGACCCGCCAGAGGCGAAAGAAAGCCGAAGGGAGGCAAGCAATAATGTTATTACCTAAGAGAGTCAAGTACAGAAAAGTAATGCGCGGCAGAATGAAGGGTAAGGCAACACGTGGCAACGTGGTATCAAACGGTGAGTTTGGTTTACAGGCAACAGAGCCTTCATGGATTACCTCAAGACAGATTGAGGCAGCCCGTATCGCAATGACAAGATATACAAAGCGTGGCGGTCAGGTTTGGATTAAGATTTTCCCTGACAAGCCGATAACACAGAAGCCTGCCGAAACTCGAATGGGTTCAGGTAAGGGTTCACCCGAGTATTGGGTAGCAGTAGTTAAGCCGGGCAGAGTTATGTTCGAGATTGGCGGAGTTTCCGAGGAGATTGCCAGAGAGGCACTTCGTCTTGCTATGCACAAGCTTCCGGTTAAGTGCAAGATTGTTACAAAATCTGATGCAGAGGACGGTGAATAATGATGAAGATAACAGAGTTAAGAGAATTGTCAACTGCTGAGCTTACAGAAAAGCTTGCTGAGAATAAGCAGGAGCTTTTCAATCTGAGATTTCAGAACGCTATCAACCAGTTGGATAATCCTAAGAGAATCGGCGACGTAAAGAAAACCATCGCTCGCATCAATACCATCATTCACGAGAGAGAATTAGCTGAGGATTCCGCAGTCTGATCGGGCGTGAAACGTGATTTTTTGAAAGGAGGCAACACCTAATGGAGGAAAGAAACAGCCGTAAGGTAAAAATCGGCAAGGTTATCAGCAATAAAATGGATAAGACCATTGTTGTCGCAGTAGAAGAAAGCGTAAAGCACCCGCTCTACGGAAAGGTTGTTAAGAAGACCTACAAGATGAAGGCACACGACGCTGAAAATGCGTGCTCCATCGGCGACAAGGTAAAGGTAATGGAAACAAGACCTCTCTCTAAGGATAAGAGATGGAGATTGGTAGAGATTGTGGAGAAGGCTCGCTAAGCGAAGCGTTTTCCGAAAAAGGAGGAAAGAACATTGATACAGCAACAAACAAAGCTGAAGGTTGCCGATAACACAGGCGCTAAGGAAGTTATGTGTATTCGTGTTATGGGCGGCTCGAAGAAAAGATATGCAGCCGTAGGCGACGAAATCATCTGTTCTGTTAAAAAGGCAACACCGGGCGGCGTTGTAAAGAAGGGTGACGTTGTAAAGGCAGTTGTTGTAAGAACCGTTAAGGAAACAAGAAGACCTGACGGCTCATACATCCGCTTCGACGAGAATGCTGCGGTTATAGTAAGAGATGACAAGAACCCGAGAGGTACACGTATCTTCGGGCCGGTAGCGAGAGAGCTTCGTGACAAAGAGTATATGAAGATACTTTCACTCGCTCCCGAAGTACTTTAATGGGAGGTAAACGCAATGAAAAAGATGCATGTTAAAAGAGGCGACGTTGTAAGAGTTATCTCCGGCAAGGATAAGGGCAAGGAAGGCAAGGTTGTAACAGCAATCCCTGAGAAGAACAAGGTAGTTGTTGAGGGCGTTGCAATGGTTACAAAGCACCAGAAGCCGAGAAGACAGGGTGAGGCAGGCGGCATCGTTAAGGTTGAAGCTGCTATCGACGCTTCCAATGTACTCAGAGTTTGCCCTAAGTGCGGTAAGACTGTAAGAACCGGCGTTAAAATTCTTGAGGACGGTTCAAAGGCAAGAGACTGCAAAAAGTGCGAAGAGATATTCAATGACTAATTCGGAAGGAGGTTATATATACGATGTCCAGAATGCAGGAAATGTATAAGGCGAAGGTTGCACCCGCTCTTATGGAGAAATTCAGCTACAAGAGCACAATGCAGATACCCAAGCTTGAAAAAATCGTTGTCAACATCGGTATGAGCGATGCAAAAGACAATCCTAAGGTAATAGAAGCTGCTTGCAATGACCTTGCACTCATCACAGGTCAGCAGCCTGTTGTAACAAAGGCAAGAAAGTCAGTTGCTAACTTTAAGCTCAGAGAGGGAATGAGCATCGGCTGTAAGGTAACACTCCGCGGTGAGAAGATGTACGAGTTCCTCGACAGACTTTTCAATGTAGCACTCCCCCGTGTAAGAGACTTCAGAGGTATTAACCCGAACTCCTTCGACGGCAGAGGAAACTACTCGCTCGGAATTAAAGAGCAGCTTATCTTCCCGGAAATTGACTACGATAAGATTGATAAAATCAGAGGTATGGATATAATTGTTGTAACAACAGCAAAGACCGATGAAGAGGCACGTGAGCTTTTGAGCCAGATGGGTGCCCCCTTCGTACGTAGTTAAGTTAGGAGGATATATCATGGCTAAGAAATCTATGAAGATTAAGCAGCAGAGAACGCCTAAGTATTCAACTCAGGCTTACACCAGATGTAAAATCTGCGGCAGACCTCACGCTTACCTGAGAAAGTTCGGCATCTGCCGTATCTGCTTCAGAGAACTGGCTTACAAGGGTCAGATTCCCGGCGTGAAGAAGGCAAGCTGGTAAAAACAATCGATTCCCGATAATTTCGGAAGGAGGTAAATTTAATGCAAATCACTGATCCTATTGCGGATATGCTTACAAGAATCAGAAACGCAAATACCGCAAAGCATGAAACAGTTGACGTTCCCGCTTCCAATATGAAGAAGGCAATCGCTGAAATCTTGAGCGAAGAGGGCTATATCAAAGGCTATCAGGTAATAGAGGACGGCAAGCAGGGTGTTATCAGAATTACCCTCAAGTACGGCCAGAACAAGGAAAAGGTTATAAGCGGTTTGAAGAGAGTTTCAAAGCCCGGTCTGAGAATTTATGCCGGTGCAGAGGAGCTTCCGAGAGTTCTTAAGGGTCTCGGTATCGCTATCGTTTCAACCTCAAAGGGCATTATGACCGACAAGAACGCAAGAGCAAACCACATCGGCGGCGAGGTTCTTGCATTCGTATGGTAATAAACACCCGATAAGCAGACTGAAAACCCTGTCTTAGGTTAAGGCAGAGAAAATTTAAGTTAAGGAGGACAAACCAATGTCAAGAATAGGAAAGCTTCCGATTACTGTTCCTGCGGGAGTAGACGTAAAAATCGGTGCTGAGAATGAAGTGACAGTAAAGGGTGCAAAGGCAACTCTTACAAGAAAGCTTCATCCGAATATGATTATTAAGGTAGACGGCGGCGTTATCACAGTAGAGCGTCCGAACGAGGAGAAGATGAATAAGGCTCTCCACGGTCTTACCAGAACATTGATTAACAATATGGTAGTCGGCGTAACAGAGGGCTTCAAGAAGGAACTTGAAATCAACGGTGTCGGCTACAGAGCCCAGATGCAGGGTAAGAAGCTGGTACTCAGCCTCGGTTACTCTCATCCGGTAGAATATGAGGCTCCCGAAGGTATCACAATTGAAGTACCTGCTCCCAACAAGATTATCGTAAGCGGTGCTAACAAGGAAGTTGTTGGCGAAACAGCCGCTAAAATCAGAGAGTACAGAATGCCTGAACCGTACAAGGGCAAGGGTATCAAGTACATTGATGAGGTAATCCGCCGCAAGGAAGGTAAAGCAGGCGCTAAGAAGAAATAAGAAAGGAGTGTTCTTAAATGATAAAGAAGCAAAACAGTAATGTTGCAAGATTAAGACGTCACGAGAGAGTGAGAAAGAACATCTCCGGAACTGCGGAGAAGCCCCGTCTTAACGTATTCAGAAGTCTGAATCACATCTATGCACAGATTATTGACGACACAAAAGGTATCACCTTGGTCAGCGCATCAAGCCTTGACAAATCCTTTGAGGGCAAGGGTGGCAACATCGAAGGCGCAAAGGTTGTAGGTAAGATGGTAGCTGAAAAGGCTCTTGAAAAGGGCATTAAGACCGTTGTATTCGACAGAGGCGGATACATTTACCACGGAAGAGTAGCTGCTCTTGCAGAAGGTGCGAGAGAAGCAGGTCTTGAATTCTAATATAAGGAGGTAGATTTTGTGGCTGAAAGAATAGATGCGACAACTCTTGATTTGCAGGAGAAGCTCGTAGAGATAAACCGAGTTGCCAAGACTGTAAAGGGCGGACGTACAATGCGTTTTTCCGCACTTATGGTAGTCGGCGACGGTAAGGGCAGAGTAGGTTGCGGTATCGGTAAAGCAACTGAAATCCCCGATGCTATCAGAAAGGGCATCGAAGACGCTAAGAAGCATATGATAACCGTTCCCCTTGACGGAACAACCATTACACACGAGGTAATCGGTGAGTTCGGTGCAGGCAGAGTACTCTTGAAGCCTGCTAAAGAGGGTACCGGTGTTATTGCCGGCGGTGCAGTGCGTGCGGTTGTAGAGCTTGCAGGTATTAAGGATATCAGAACCAAGTGCCTGCGTTCAAACAACAAGAAGAACGTAGTAAAGGCTGCAATTGCAGGTCTTGCAAACCTTAAAGAAGCTGAAGCAGTTGCAAAGCTCCGTGGCAAGACTGTTGACCAGATTGTCGGTTAAGGAGGAGTAAGACTATGTTAAAGGTTACTTTAGTAAAAAGTACAATCGGCTGCCAGGAGAACCAGAAGGCAAATGTAGCAGCTCTTGGTCTTAAGAAGATTAGAGATGTTAAAATGCATCAGGATACTCCGCAGATCAGAGGTATGATTAAAAAAGTATCTCATCTTGTAGAAGTTGAGGAGAACTAAGAATAATTCAAGAAGGAGGTGCGGCAAATGAGATTAGACGAACTAAAGCCTGCTGAAGGTTCAAGATTTGAACGCAAGAGAGTTGGCAGAGGTATCGGTTCCGGCACAGGTAAGACCTCAGGTAAGGGTCACAGGGGTCAGAACGCACGTTCGGGCGGCGGTGTAAGACCGGGCTTCGAGGGTGGTCAGATGCCTTTTCACAGACGTCTTCCCAAGAGAGGCTTCACAAATATTTTTGCTAAGGAATATGTTGTTGTCAACGTATCCGAGCTCGAGAGATTTGATAACGGCACAGAGGTGACAGCTGAGCTTCTTAAAGAAGCAGGTGTTATCTCCAAGATTAAGGACGGTGTCAAGGTTCTCGGAAGAGGTGAGCTTACAAAGAAGCTTACTGTAAAGGTAGCAAAATGCTCTGAATCGGCAAAGGAAAAGATTGAAAAGGCCGGTGGAAAGGCAGAGGTGATTTAAATGTCTACTATGATTAACGCATTTAAAATCCCTGACCTCAGAAAGAGAATTTTCTTCACATTGTTTATGCTCATAATATTCAGATTCGGTGCACACGTGCCCGTTCCGTATCTTTCGAGCGAAGCAATGCAGGCGTCTTTGGGCGGCGGCGGAGCAGATTTGTTCTCGCTGTTCAATACCTTCACCGGTGGTGCGTTTGCAAACGCAACCGTAATGGCACTCGGTGTTTCGCCTTACATTAACGCATCAATTATTATCCAGCTTCTGACCGTTGCAATCCCAGCTTTGGAAAGACTTGCCAAAGAAGGCGTTGAGGGCAGAAAGAAGATAAATAAAATTACAAGATACCTCGGTATCGTGCTTGCATTCGTACAGGGTGCAGGCTTGTATGTAACATTGCACAATATGGGTGTTGAAACAGGTATGACCACCATTCAGAATGAGGGTGCACTTACATTCTTCATTATCACACTCACCTTTACAGCAGGTACGGCATTTATCGTATGGCTCGGTGAGCAGATTACTGAAAAGGGTCTTGGAAACGGTGTTTCGATGATTATCTTCGCAGGTATCGTTTCATCAATCCCCACAGGTGCTGTGTCAATTTACAACCAGTTCCTTGCAACAGGAATTACAGTTAAGGGAATTATCATTTCAGTTGGTATCATTGTGGTATCAATCGCAGCTATCGTGCTTGTTGTACTTTTCGACTCCGCAGAGAGAAGAATTCCTGTACAGTATGCAAAGAGAGTTGTTGGCAGAAAGATGTACGGCGGTCAAAGCACAAACATTCCTATCAAGGTTGTTATGGGCGGTGTTATGCCGATAATCTTCGCATCAAGTATTATGGCATTCCCTGCAACAATAGTAAGATTGCTTTCATCAGGAAGCCTTCCCCAGTCAGGCGTTGGCTACTATATCCTGAGCTGTCTCTCGGCAGGTCTGGGCCCCTGGTGGTGTGATGTTATTTATTCGGTAATTTACTTCCTGCTGATAATCTTCTTCACATATTTCTATGCTTCAATCCAGTTCAATACTGTTGAGCTTGCAAATAATATGAAGAAATCAGGCGGCTATATCCCTGGTTACCGTCCAGGCAAGCCTACCAGCGATTTTATCAGCAAGGTATCATCAAGACTGAATTTTATCGGTGCATTGTTCCTTGGCGTAATCGCTGTACTGCCGGTTGTTGTCGGTGCTGTATTCGGCATCACAGGCTTGCAGATAGGCGGTACATCGCTTCTCATTATGGAGGGCGTTGCGCTTGAAACCGTAAGACAGATAGAGTCACAGATGGTTATGCGTCACTATAAGGGATTTTTGGAGTAATCCGAAAATCTCTGGTGACAGAATTAGAAAGGCGGCATAATTTATGAAGTTGATTTTATTGGGCCCTCCCGGAGCGGGAAAGGGTACACAAGCGGAAATTCTGTCTAAGCGACTTGGTATTGACACCATTTCAACGGGTGTTATGCTGAGAGCTGCTATAAGAGAAGGAACAGAGCTTGGCAAGATGGCTGAAGGCTATATCAATGCAGGCAAGCTTGTTCCCGACGAGGTTGTTGTCGGAATAGTTAAGGAAAGACTTTCGCAGGAGGACTGTGACAAGGGCTTTATCCTTGACGGTTTCCCCCGCACAACTGCTCAGGCGGAGGCTTTAACAGCCTCGGGCGTTGAAATCGACAAGGTATTATCCCTTGAGGTTTCTGACGAAACGATTATCGAAAGACTGTCGGGACGCCGTGAGTGTAAGGAGTGCGGAACACCGTATCACGTTGTTTACAAGCCCTCGCCCAACGGAGATAAGTGTCCGTGCGGCGGCGAGCTGATACAGCGTGCCGATGACAACGAGGAAACGGTTAAAAACCGAATTGAGGTTTACCATAACCAAACAGAGCCAATAAAGGAATACTATCAGGCACAAGGAAAATTGGTAGTTGCCTACGGCAAAGAAGAGCTTGAAGATACCACCAAAGCGGTGGCTGAAGCACTCGGTCTTGAAGGCTGAACTCTCGGAGATTGAAATAATGATTACAATTAAGTCGAAAACCGAGATAGAAAAAATGCGTGTTGCAGGTAAGATTACCGGACTTACGCTGGTCGAGGTGTCAAAGCATATCCGACCGGGCGTATCAACAGCAGAGCTTGATAAGATTGCAAGAGATTTTATCAAAAGACAGGGTGCAACTCC
Organism: Clostridia bacterium; assembly: GCA_017483065.1. Classification (GTDB taxonomy): domain Bacteria; phylum Bacillota; class Clostridia; order UBA1381; family UBA1381; genus HGM11525. Next base: position 21,326 of record JAFULX010000105.1, read on the forward strand.
TTCATTCCTTAATTATAACGGCTATCCCGCTAACATTTGTGCGTCGGTCAATGACGCCGTTGTTCACGGAATACCGTCAAAGGATATTATACTGAAGGAGGGCGACATCATTTCGATTGATGTCGGTGCTTATAAGGACGGCTATCACGGTGATGCGGCACGAACCTACGGAGTCGGTAAGATTTCCGATGAGGCGGCTCGGCTGATTGCTGTGACCAAGCAAAGCTTTTTCGAGGGAATAAAAAATGCGGTTCACGGAGCAAAGCTCGGTGACATATCGGCGGCAATTCAGGAATATGTTGAAGATAACGGCTATTCCGTCGTTCGTGACCTTGTCGGTCACGGCATAGGCAAGAAGATGCACGAGGACCCGAGCGTTCCGAATTTCGGACACTACGGCAGGGGCGTCAAGCTTGCGTCGGGTATGACGCTTGCGATTGAGCCTATGGTGAATGTCGGTGAATATGACGTTGTGGTGCTTGACGATGACTGGACGGTTGTGACCGAGGACGGAAGTCTTTCGGCACATTATGAAAATACTGTCCTGATAACAAAGGGCAAGCCCGAAATCCTCACCCTTTATGATGAGGTGTGATATGGATATAACGGTCGGCAGTGCAGTGTATGCACGTGCAGGAAAGGAAAAGGGCGGACTTTTCTTCGTAGTAAAGCTCGAAGGTGATTTTGCCTATCTTTCCGACGGCGATACACGGCGTATAGAAAAACCCAAGAAAAAGAGATTAAAGCATCTTAATAAGACAAATTATGTGTCGGAGGAGATTTCGGAGCATTGCCGAAACGGCAGCCTCGAAAATCACATTCTCCGCAAGGCGTTAGCTCAAATAAAACCAATTTGAAGGACTGGGAGGTTATTTCTTTGGCAAAGGACGACGTTTTAGAGGTAGAGGGTACAGTTGTTGAGACTCTCCCTAATGCAATGTTTAAAGTAGAGCTCGAAAACGGGCACAGAGTTCTGGCTCACATTTCGGGCAAGTTAAGAATGAACTTCATCAAAATTCTACCCGGTGATAAGGTGACGATGGAAATGTCACCGTACGACCTTACAAGGGCAAGAATTACGTGGAGATCCAAGTAAGGAGGCATAAGCAAAATGAAGGTACGTCCGTCAGTTAAACCCATTTGCGAAAAATGCAAAATCATTAAGAGAAAAGGTAAAATAATGGTTATTTGCGAAAACCCCAAGCATAAGCAAAAGCAGGGTTAATTAACGATAAAGACAAACAAAAACGAGGTAATTGTATTTAACCTGTTCAAGTGCGGCTGCCGTGCTTTCGGGTACGGGGCTTGAATATGTTATATAAATTTTGATGATATCTCAAACAATAATTTGGAGGTGTAGAAACAATATGGCAAGAATAGCAGGTGTTGACTTACCCAGAGAGAAGAGAGTTGAGATTGGTCTTACCTACATCTACGGTATCGGACTTAAGAGCTCACAGAAAATTCTCGCAAAGAACGGAATCAATCCCGACACAAGAGTGAAGGATTTGACCGAGGAAGATGTCAACAAGCTCAGAGAAACAATCGACGCAGAGTTCACCGTTGAGGGTGACCTTCGCCGTCAGGTTGCACTTGATATTAAGAGATTGATGGAAATCGGCTGTTACAGAGGTATCCGTCACAGAAAGGGTCTTCCTGTAAGAGGACAGAACACAAAGAACAATGCCAGAACCAGAAAAGGTAAGGCAAAGATAATCGCTAACAAGAAGAAGTAAAGGAGGGAGTAGCTAATGGCTAAGGTAGCAAGAAAAACCACAAGAACCAGACGTGTTAAAAAGAACATTGAAAGAGGAGCTGCTCACATCCGTTCCAGCTTCAACAATACAATCGTTACAATTACCGACGTAGACGGCAACGCACTTTCATGGGCAAGTGCCGGCGGCCTGGGCTTCAGAGGCTCCAAGAAGAGCACTCCGTTCGCAGCACAGACTGCAGCAGAGACAGCAGCAAAGGCTGCTATGGAGCACGGTTTAAAGACCGTTGAGGTATTTGTAAAGGGCCCCGGTGCAGGAAGAGAAGCCGCTATCCGTGCTTTGCAGGCAGCAGGCTTGGAGGTTACAATGATTAAGGACGTAACTCCTATTCCTCACAACGGTTGCAGACCGCCGAAGAGAAGACGTGTCTGATTATATAGAAGAAGGAGGAATAAGAGAATGGCTAAGAATATGCAACCTGTTCTTAAGAGATGTAAGACTCTCGGAATTGAGCCGGGCGTAATGGGTGTTCACAAGACTTCTAACAGAAACCCGAAGCAGGGCAGAAAGAAGCAGTCGGAATACGGCCTGCAGCTCAACGAGAAGCAGAAGGTTAAGTTTATATACGGTGTTCTGGAGAAGCAGTTCAGAAAGTACTATGTAATGGCTACAAAGAAGCACGGCATTACAGGTGAGGAGCTGCTGTCAATTCTTGAAACAAGACTTGACAACGTAGTATTCAGACTCGGTCTTGCAAACACAAGACGTGAGGCAAGACAGATTGTTAACCACGGTCACATCCTTGTAAACGGCAAGAAGGTTAATATCCCTTCTTTCCTCGTTAAGGAAGGCGACGTAGTAGCAGTACGTGAGAAGAGCAAGAGCTCAGCTCATATGAAGAGCATCGCAGAGGCTAATGCTACAAGAAGCGTACCCAAGTGGTTAGACATGGACAAGAATGCAATGCAGGGAAAAGTTGTAACACTTCCGACAAGAGATTGTATCGATTACGAGGTTGAGGAACACTTAATCGTCGAGTTGTATTCTAAGTAATGATTGTTTACCCTCGGTAAGTTGGATATTTACAAGATTATGTACAAGGAGGGTTTTATTAGATGATTGAAATGGAAAAGCCCAATATAGAATGTAAGGAAATGTCCGGTAACAGCGGTGTGTTTGAGGTAACACCGCTCGAGAGAGGATATGCAACAACACTCGGAAACTCGCTGAGAAGAATACTTCTCTCGAGTCTTCCCGGTGCAGCTGTAACAGCAATCAAGATTGACGGTGTACAGCACGAATTTTCCACAATCCCCGGCGTAGTCGAGGACGTAACGGAAATTATTCTGAACATCAAAAAGCTTGCGCTCAAATTACATTCAGAATCATCAAAAACGGTGTATATAGAAGCCAAAGGTGCGTGTGAGATTACAGCAGGTGACATCATCTGTGACGACGATGTGGAAATTTTCAATCCCGATTTGCATATTGCAACCCTTAATGAGGACGCAAATCTCTATATGGAGATTACACTCTCAAAGGGCAGAGGATATGTTTCCGCAGAGAAGAATAAGCAGAGTATGCAGCCGCCCGTGGGCGTTATCCCTGTAGACTCGATATACACACCTGTTAAAAAGGTTAATTACACAGTTGAGAATACACGTGTCGGACAGTACAGTGACCGTGAAACGCTCACAATTGAGCTTACAACAAACGGCACAACAAAGCCCGACGAGGCTGTCAGCCTTGCAGCCAAGATAATGAGCGACCTTCTTAAACTCTTCATCGACCTTTCAGAGGAAGGCAAGAATGCCGAAATCGTGGTCGAGAAGGAGGAGAGCAAGAAGGAGAAGGTTCTCGAAATGTCAATCGAGGATTTGGACCTTTCTGTTCGTTCCTACAATTGCTTGAAGCGTGCAGGAATAAACACGGTGGAAGACCTTGCAAACAAGACCGAAGAGGAAATGATGAAGGTAAGAAACCTTGGCAGAAAGTCGCTTGACGAGGTTAAGTTTAAGCTCCACGGCTTGGACTTGGCTTTGAGAGAAGAGGAAGACTGATATAGCCGATTATAAGGAAGGAGGAAGTTGTTATGGGTACAAGAAAGCTTAACCTGCCCACAGACCAGAGAATGGCTCTTTTGAGAAATCTGGTAACCAGCTTTTTGGAGAATGGCAGAGTAGAAACTACCTTGACAAGAGCTAAGGAAGCTCAGAGCCTTGCTGAGAAGATGATTACTCTCGGTAAGACAAATACATTGCACTCACGCCGTCAGGCATTGGAGTTCATCACAAAGGAAGATGTTGTAACAAAGCTCTTCGCTGAAATCGCTCCGAAATATGCTGAGAGAAACGGTGGATATACAAGAATTATCAAGGAGGGTCCCCGTCGTGGCGACGCTGCTCCGATGGCAATTCTTGAGCTTGTGTAAGCTGTAAATGTCAAACAGACCTTGAAATTGTTCAAGGTCTGTTTTTATGTTTTAGAGATTTTCTTGCTTACTTTTTTACGTTCTTTTTTCTCAAAACTATGGACAAATTCTTGATTTTGTTGTATAATGTAAAGTGCAACTAATCACAATGGCGAAGTCTATAAAAATGAATAATGAATAATCACTTTGCAAAATCTAATGAAGGATTAGTAATGGTAAAAACGTATGCCATCGCTTAGCCTTTGTTAGATTTGAATGTGTATTATTCATTTGTACGGCTTCGTTGGATTAGTTGCAAAATCCGATGGCAATGCGTTTTTCGTGCATTGACTTCGGTTGATGCACTTTTTTAATGCAATGAAAAAAGGAGGGGAGCTATATGAGAGCAATAAAATATTTCTTTTACAAGATTAAATTGACAGTATCTTTGACAAAAGGACTTTGGAAGACAATTTTCTCAATGAAGATGTCGGGAGAGGAATTTGAAAAAATTCAGGAGAACACAAAAAGACACCGTGAAGGTGTCTAAAGATTTATTCTCTCAATTGAAACCGTTTTACCGCTTGTTTCGTCTATCTCGAACATTGCGGCATTAAACTGCCCCTTGCCCGTTGCAGGCTCAAGACGTTTCGGTATGCCTGTAACGAAGGTATTCAGGACAAGCTTTTTATCCATACCGATTACCGATACGGCAGGACCTGTCATACCGAGGTCGGTGATATAGCCTGTGCCGTTTGGAAGAATATGCTCGTCGGCGGTCTGAACGTGCGTGTGCGTGCCTACCACAACAGACACTCTGCCGTCGAGGTAATATCCCATTGCCTGCTTTTCGCTGGTAGCCTCGGCGTGGAAATCAACCGCAATTATATCGCATTTCGGTTTAAGCTCCTCAATCGCTCTGTCTGCCGCAAGGAACGGGTTGGTTGCTGAATTTTGTATTCCAACTCTGCCGAGCAGATTTATAATACCTATTTTTATGCCGTTTTTCGCTTTTATAACTGCCGCACCCAGCCCAGCAAGGTCACCCTCGAGATTATACGGGCGTACGAGATTGTCATTGTAGCGGAATACGTTAATAATATCCGAGCAATCCCAAATGTGGTTACCAAGCGTATAACCGTCAATTCCACAACGCTCAATTTCATCAAAAACCGACTTGGTAACACCTCTGCCGTGTGCCGCATTTTCGATATTTGCAATCACTGCATCTGCACCGAAGAACCCACGCTCCGAGTACTCAAACAGCATATCACGTCCCACTCTGCCGAAAACGTCACCAATCATCAATAGTTTCATAAAAAATTTTATACTCCAATCTAATGTGAAAAGTAAAGCGGATTTCTGTGTGAAATCCGCTTTTATTTGCGTTATTATTTAGCGTAGTCAACCGCACGGGTTTCCCTGATAAGGCTGACCTTAATCTGTCCGGGATATTCAAGCTCGGACTCGATACGCTTTGCGATATCCTTTGCAACGAGCAGCATACCCTCGTCGTTTACAACGTCGGGCTTAATCATAACTCTGATTTCACGACCTGCCTGAATTGCGTAAGACTTCTCTACGCCGCCGAAGCTGTCTGCAATCTCCTCGAGCTTCTGCAAACGCTTGATATAGGTTTCAAGGTTTTCACGTCTTGCACCAGGTCTTGCGGCGGAAATTGCGTCAGCAGCCTGTACAAGCTGTGCAACAAGCGTTTCCGCATCAACGTCACCGTGGTGAGCCATAATAGCGTGAACAACGTCCTTGTTTTCCTTGTATTTCTTAGCGATATCAGCACCGATTGTAACGTGCGAGCCTTCGATTTCGTGGTCAGCCGCCTTACCGATATCGTGCAAAAGACCTGCACGCTTGGCAAGTGCAACGTCACAGCCCAGCTCGCCTGCCATCACGCCTGCGAGGTGTGACACCTCAATGGAGTGCTTCAGCACGTTCTGACCGTAGCTTGTTCTGAATTTAAGCTTACCCAGAAGCTTAATAATTTCAGGATGCAAGCCGTGTACGCCTGTTTCAAAGGTAGCCGCCTCACCCTCCTGCTTGATTGTCTGCTCAACCTCACGTCTTGCCTTGTCGACTGTTTCCTCAATGCGTGCGGGGTGGATACGTCCGTCAACAATAAGCTTTTCGAGTGCGACCCTTGCGATTTCACGTCTGATGGGGTCAAAGCTCGACAGAATAACAGCCTCGGGCGTATCGTCAATAATGAGGTCAACGCCGGTGATTGTTTCGAGGGTACGGATATTACGTCCCTCACGTCCTATAATTCTGCCCTTCATTTCATCTGACGGCAGATTTACAACTGAAACGGTTGTTTCGGCAACGTGGTCTGCCGCAACCTTCTGAATTGATGATGCTACAATATTCTTTGCGTTTTTCTCGGCGTCTTCCTTCGCCTGCTGCTCAATCTCCTTAACGAGAATAGCAGCCTCAAACCTCGCCTGACTCTCGATATCACGCATAAGCATATCCTTTGCTTCCTGTGCAGTCATACCCGAGATACGCTCCAAAGCGACGGTCTGCTGTGCCTTAATCTCCTCAACTTCGCTTTCCTTTTTCTCAAGCTCACGAAGCTTCTGATTATAGGATTGTTCTTTCTTTTCCAATGCCTCGGTCTTGCGGTCGAGGTTCTCTTCTTTCTGGTTTACTCGCTTCTCCTGCTGTGAAATTTCCCGTCTGCGGTCTTTGATTTCTGCGTCAA
>JAFULX010000106.1 GCA_017483065.1 Clostridia bacterium
GAGAGTGATTGAGTTCTCGCTCGCAGCAACTATCTCCCATTCGCCGCCGAGGTCTATGCTGTCGGACTTTTCAGCCTTTTTATCAGCCGTTCTCTCACCGTGGTCATCAATCACAACAAGCGACTCGTACTTTCTGAAGGTATGCACGCCTGCAAAATCATAAAGCTCGCCCGTTACTGCGTCCATTACCTTATTACCCTTTTTAATCTTTGCTGTATATGTACCCTCGGTGCTGTTCACAAAATAGTACATATCAAAATCATCATAATGTCTTTCACAGTATGTGATTTCGGGTATATCAATGATATCATTCGCCGCAATATCCTCAAAGGTTGCGAACTCGCCGCCGTTTGCCTTGTATTCGTCAAGCAGCTTTTTGGTGTTGTCAAAGAGAGCCTCGTGCTTGGGCAGAATAATCTTCGAATACTTCTTTTCACCTATAACAAGCTGTTTGCCGTCAACACTTCCGTGACGTTCGAGCATTGTTTCATCGCCGAGATGGAAATTGATATGCTTTCTCTCCAAAATTTGAAGCTGATTTATAATCTCCTCGCTGTAATCGGCAATTTTAGCACAGCTTTCTTTACTGTCATCATACATTGTCCAGGCGGTTGTCTGCGGGTGCAATACAAGCACATCAACAGCGTCGTCACCCTCCGATAAAAGCATACCGATACGGCTCATAGCGTCATTGAAGGTCTTATATTCCTCCCACCAAGGCTGCTGTATGTACATTGCGGGCGGATAGTCCCTCTTTCTGATACCTCGGTTTGAATAACCCTCCAAGTGCTGACAAAGCAGGTTTATACCACGCACCATCTGGAACTCGTATATCCATTTAAGCTCGTCGTGACCTACATTATGACCGCACAGGGCGAAGGTTTCGGATAAAACCTGCTTTTTACCCGTCTGTCTTGCAACGGAGCCGACCTGATACGGTGTAAAATCAGTTCTGTTATGTCTGCCGAGCCAGTCCATACCAGGGATTGTAAAATACTCATAATGAGGCATACAAGCTCCGTTTGAAACAAGCTGACTAATGCAGGTTTCCTCACATACAAGGTGACCTGTGAACTTGAAATTGTGTTCATTACACCAATCATAAATCTGCTTCATAAAGTTCTTTGAGAAAAGGCCGGTAACAAGCTTCCAGAACTTCACTCTTGTATCCTTGTAATCGCCGACAGGCTTGAAAAGCTGAATAAGCTTATCGAGAATATTCTCGCCGTATGCCTTTTCATATTCCTCGGGGAGAATAAAGCTCCACGGAATACCGTTTCTCGAAATCTGCGGCTCGTCGGTGAAAAAGCCGTCAAGTCTGCCCTTGAATTTATCATAATACGGCTGATAGATTTCGTCGATAAAGCACTTTATAACCTTTGCGTCAAGGGTATCAACGTAAAACGGGTTTACGTCATAGTAGAAACGATAGCCGTCCTTATTGATGATAGTATGCTCGCCTTCTCCCTCGCCCTCTTCATAGCGGAGATATTTCTGCTGATATTCCACGCCCTTGCCGTTTACGATACCGCCGCCAAAGCCGCTCGGCCAACCGTTTTCGTCATACGCCCACGGGTGCATTCCGTTTTCCTCACACTTTTGTACCGAGGCTTCTACATTCTCGAACCATTCCTCGCCCATATACTCGGTCTGCAAGCCGCCTCGTGCGTGCATAAAAAAGCCGCCGATGCCCTGCTCGTCCATTTTTTCTATCTGCTCGACCGTTTCCGCAACGTCCAGTTTCTCGTTCCAGGACCAGAATGGTATCGGACGGTATTTTTTTGGTACATTCTTAAAATCCATAAATTTTACTCCTTTGTCAATATAAGACTTTAATGTACCGATATAATATCATATAATAATAAATAAAGCAAGGCTTTTAACGCTAAAATTTACATTAAATTATTGCTTTTTCAAGGTACTCCAGTGCCTTTGCAACCATTATGTCACCAAGCTCCGAGGACGCCCCCTTTGCACTCTCGGTAAACCAGTGTTTTATATCGCCGATTCGGTCAAGCTTCACCGCATCGGGATAGAGTGACATAAGAATGGAACACTCGTATTTTCCTGCGTGGTCATAGCCCGTTGCGTTCTGCACCGCTGTACTCATTGTCGGGATAACCTTAATCCACGAGAACGGGTCATCACCGCCGCCCAAATTTTCATAATAGGAAGCATAGCTTTCACTTCCCCACCAGCCTCTGCCTTGTGTTTTCTCTAAGTACCGCATTGTAGCACGCTTTGCCGCCTTCATATATGAAAGCGTCATCGGCATCAGGTTTTCCTGCTCAAACTGATGGTGGATAACAACGTAGATATTCCGAAGTCCTGCCTCAAGCATATTCGTGAAAATTCCCATTAGGTACGCTTCAAAAATATCCTCCTCAATATGAACAGTACCGCTCGTTTCGTCGGCAACAGCATAGCTTGACGGACTGTAATAGATTGTAGGAGCTATCATTATTTCCTTCTTCTCGGAAAGCTTTTTCACAAGTCCCTCGGCAATCAGCGTATCACAGCCGTAAGCACAGTGCGGGCCGTGATATTCAACTGTTCCGCCGCAGATAACAAGCGGAATTCTGTTTTCCTTAACACGGTCAAGCTCCCTCGGAAAGCTCATATTGTATTCCATTGCATTATCCTCCTTATTCGCAGTAACCGAGCGTTGTATAATACGCAAGATTTGTCTGGCGGTTGTCAAGACGACCGTATTGCAGTACTATCGGAGTATTGCTCGAAACCTTCATTGCGTACTGCGTTTCATACGGTACGGAAAAACCGTCCATATCGTCTATATTATTCATTCTGAAGCATCTTACCCGATTTGCACCTACGTGCCATTTTATATTATCATAAGAATCCTTATCTGTAAAATAAATTTTTACGTCAATTTCGGCATCAACGTCGGAATCGTTTACAATAATTACCGACTCGTGTCCCTTCAAAACGCCCTCACCCTCATAGGGAAGCTCGCAGTCGGGAATAATCCAGACTTTTTTTCCTACTGCCATCATTATCTCTCCAATCTGTTTAGAAATCTAACTCTATTATACCCTTTTTCAGGTAATCGGTCATTGACTCACAGCCGTTTTCGGTTATTGCAATACCCTTTTCCCAGCGTACGCCGAAGCCGTCGCCCGAGATAAAGGTGTCAACCTGAAAGGTCATATTCGGCTCGAGATAATAGTCGGTGTTTGTTTCCATCCAAGGTGCCTCAACCTCAATCATACCTGTACCGTGACACGGACCGTAAACATAGTTATTCTTAAAGCCATTGTCTACGTACATTTTGTAGAAATCCTTTGCAATATCGCTTGCCATAACACCTGCTTTTAGCTGGTTTACCGTCCAGTTATGTGCCTCAAGGCAGAAATCAACTGTTCTTCTTCTCTCTCCCTCAAGCTTGCCCATAACAACAGGCAGACCGATAGCAGGCGAATAGCCGTCAATCTTTGCCGACAGATTAAGCTGTACAATATCACCCTTATTGATTGTTCTGTAACCCGAACGGCTGATTGCGTGGCTTGTTGATTTTTCGCTGAATACGTACATCGGAAGTCCCTCGTATTCTGCACCCTCCTCATAAATAACCCTCTGGGCAATACCAACCATCTGAAGCTCTGTAACACCGGGCTTTAAATTGCGGATAACCTCATCGGTTGCAAGGTCAACAATACGGAAGCCCTCACGGATACAAGCAAGCTCATTTGCACTCTTAATCTTGCGGAGGTTTACCATAATGTCGTTGCACTTTACGATTTCAGCCTTAGGGAAGCTGTCCTTCAAGCCCTCATAGATAGGCAGAGTACATTCAACATAGCTGCCAAGACCGATTTTGATATTTTCGCCTGTTACACCAATAGCCTTGAACACATCGGCAAAGGTGTTCGCCTGTAGCTCTGGATAGGACGGGTCAGCAGATTCTCTGAATTCTCTCAGGCAGAAAATCTTGTCAATTTTGGCAACGTCCTGTGCAAAAATTACGCACTCAGGAC
>JAFULX010000107.1 GCA_017483065.1 Clostridia bacterium
CTTTTCCTCTTACGCTTTGAAACAAATCCGACTACTGCTCCTGCTGTAACTCCAATTACAGCAGGAAGCATTGTTTTCATTTTAATATTCATCGTTATTTTCCTCCGAATCTTCATTTATATAGGATTCAGGTTCTTCATAAAAATCATCGTCAGTATCATCAAACTTCTTTTTCTTTGACAGCTTAAGCTTTGCATAAACTAAAAAGAAGATAACGAAAGCTCCTCCGATTATGTATAAGACAAGATTATTATTTTTCTTCTCAGGCTCTCCTTTATCACTTGCCTTAACATCTGCAACTGCTGTTGTTGTTTCAGGTTCAGCCTTTTCTACTGCCGCAGTTACTGCTACAGCATTTTCACCATCTGACAGCAAATACTGTAAGTCCGCAGTATCTACTGTATTAAGAAAATGAACATTCTTGTTTTCTCCCTCATAGTCAATGACAATATAGAAAACGTGACCGTCTCTTGTTGTTACGCTGATGAAATCACGCTTATCAGGCTCTTTTTCCACCTTTTCTACAAGATAGCCGTTAGGTTCTGTGTTAGGTTCAGCGTGAAGCGGTTCTGTTGTTTCTTCCGTTTCCTTTTTTGTTGGAGTTTTGGAAACAGATGAGGACGATGACGAACTGTTTGTCTTTGAAGTTTTCATCGTTTGGATAAGAGAATAAAGATTATCAAGGGAAGTCTGTATTCCCTGAACTTCTGTGTTCAGTCCCTCAACATTTCCTGTTACACCCTCTATGGCATAACCGTTTTCCTCAAACAAACGATAGATTTCTTCTATCTGAGCCTGAATTTCTTCACTCTTGGCATTAAATTCTTCCTCACTTATGCTGTTTTCAGTTGTGGTAGTTGTTTCTGTAGTAGTTGTTTCTGTAGTTGTATATTCTTCATAAAGAGGTTCGTCAATCAGAATATCTTCACCCTCTGCATAGACAGGAGCGAAAGACATACAACCAAATGTTGTTGTTAATGCTGTGAGAAAAATAATAATTTTCTTTTTCATTAGTTATCAATTCCTTTCTTTACAACAGGAGCATATGCTTCAACGATTTCTGCAATTTCGTCAACGCTCAATGAAGCACCACGGACAAGAGAAACGATCTCAACGTTTTCAAGCTCCGTCATTTCCTTTTTCATTTCTTCGAGTTTTTTCTGCTTTTCAGCAATTTCATTTTCAACCTGAACAATATCAGATTTGAGCTTTTCGATTTTCTTTGTGTTTTTTGACTTAACCATTTCATTTCCTTTCCGTGTGTCACCGTGACACACCTTTTATGTACTGAATAAAAACATCGGATTTATATAGTCTCCGTTGTTATCAATAAATGTAACTCTGAGAGTATCACCCTCAGATGTTGCGATAACTTCTCCTTTTACAGCTTTTTCAATATCAGGAACACTTACATAATCATAATATAAATACCCGTAATCTTCATTGTAGATGCAAAAGCTATTATCGCTTTCTTTTGTGATTTTACCGTCCATACCGCAGATTATTTCCTGTCCTGCGTAGGTTTGAAACTCAAGGGAATAGTCAAGAGACATATCACCGTCAATCTTGTTATTGTAACCGGGATACTTTTTAATAACTGGATTTTCAAATGGAACGGTCAAGCATTGGTGTCCCATAAGAAATGCTTTGTATAACTCAAACTGAGTTTTCATATCATCGTCAAATTCTTCTGTGATACGATTATAAATCAGTTTATCAAAGTTATTATCCTCCCAAGTTTCGTCTGTGTCTGTCCAGTAACTATCGTAGGTCTGAATATCATTTTCGATAATGGCATATTCAAGTGTGGCATAATCATACTCATATATTTCTTGTCGTTCCTCCCTGTAGAGCCAGTATTCATAATAGTATCCTTCATCTTGCCAGTCAAAAACAAGGTAGATTTCCCAATGGTTGTTGAATGTAATATTCTGTGCTTCATCATACTCAATTGTATTTCCGTCTTTATCGGTAAATGAACCTACATTTTCAACGGTATTCTGAATGTAACCTTCTAAAATTCTTGCCTCAACGTGAGTATAATCTGTTGCATGTGAAACATACATTTCCGATTTCAGTTCAGGAAAATTCTCTACTCCCTCTGGAATATCAAGGTTATATTCACTTGTTCCAAGTTCTGAATAATACACATCTTCGTTTGAATATGTGTAAGTAGTAACATTATTTCTAACTTCGTATATTTCATTTGTATACCATTCGTACTGTGCATTGAACAACTCATCAATATACGAAGTTACATCGCTACAGCTCCATTCCTCACCGCCGTTATCGAAAACAGCCTTAGTACCAAGAAAGGGGAGCAATTTGTCACGAGAATGAGTAATTTCATCAATTTCGGTGAGACATACATATTTGTCATAATCTACATAGTAGTCCTTGACATTTTGATGTTGCTCTATCAGGTTTTTTCCAAGCTCTGTATAATATTCTTCACAGAGACTTAGCGTATATGGTGTACACGGACTTACCACTTGAGCTATAATCGAAGTAGTTCCGCCACCGCCTAACAGTAATATAAAGCCAAAACACAAAAGGAATATAAGCAAAACAACAAGAACGATTGCAAGCCCACCAAGCTTTACTTTGGAAGTTACTGCTTCAATAGCTTTTGCGGCAAGCTTTTCAGCTTCTTTAGTTGCCTTTTCTACATATTGTTTATGCCCCTTTACTTGATTTCGCTTCTTGTTTGCTCGTTTCTGCATTTCCTTATTTTGATTTGCCTTTTTTGACTTATTTTTTGAAGTTCCTGACGATTCAGCAGCTTTGGTACTGCTGTTCTCACTCAGCTTGCTTTCAAAATCACTTTTATTTTCAAGGGTATACAGTTTTTCCTTGTATTTTTCCTCTTTGGTATGTAGGTTCTTTTCGTGAAGCTTTTGAGCATAGCTATTTAGTGTCTGAGACATAGTAATAGCAGCATTAGCCGCTTCAACTGCCGCATTGTCTCCACCGTCACGCATAGCCTTTCTTCTCATACTCATCATAGCACTATCAACAGAAAGTCTATCGAGCCGTTTTACTGTTGTTTTTAAATTTGCAACAGGCTCACGGTCAAGTTTATCAATCTTTTTTTGAGTTTTGGTAAGCTTCTTTTTGGTTTTCTCAATTTTCTTTTCTGTATCCGTAAGCTCTATGTCGGGAGAAGAAAATTCTGTTTTGCTCTCTCTGCGACCTGTTTTGATTTCATAATCTTCAAGCCGTGATAATGCTGCTTCATATTCTGAACGAGCTGTAGCAAGTTCATCTGCTAATTTGGTTGAATCTTTGCCCAACTTGCGTTGTGACTTATGAAATTTTGTTTCTTCCTTATCAGCAAGATAACGAGATACCCGAACATCTTTAATGTCATTTGCAACTCTGTCACTACGAACTGCACGTCTGAACTTTGTGTGTTCGGCAAGAATACCATAGACTTCTGCCGTTTTCATACCGACAATGTAAAAGGCTTTTGCACCGTCATTCTCAGAAATTCCTTGATGAATTTCCTCTTGTATTTTTTCCTTAGTAATTTCTATGGAAAACTTACCCATTCCAGTTGCAGTACCAGTTACAGCACTTTCTGTTCCTAATGCTGCACCTTTGAGTACATTTCCTACAGCTTTTATTGGTTTAGGAGTATTTACACCCTCGATAACGATTTTATCGCCTAAATCAACTACAGCGTGAATAACACCGCCTTTTTCTGCAATGTCCTTGACTACCTTTGCAGGAATTACGATAGGAGCTGTAGCAACCTTAGCAGCTATCTTCGTTCCTTTGCCGAATTTTGTATCTGCAATCTTTTCGGCGGCATTTTTGGTAATCGCTGATGTTTTTTGTACAAGCTTTGCAGTTGCCTGAACTGGAAGAACTATAGGCTTTCCAAGAGCTTTAAGGAAAGGATTATTAACCTCTATGTGCGGACGTTTTATGCCGCCAAATCTGTAGGTTACATATTTTTGACGAGTTGACGGTTTTTTTAAGTCCTTTGCTGTATAAATTTTAACGTCCTGATTATCGCTGTCAACAAATCCTGCACTTAGCTTTGTTTTTCCTGTATCGCTGTCAAAATCACGCTGTATATGGAATTGACGGCGAGCTTTTCGCTCTTTATCAGTTGTTTCACGGGTAAATTCATATCTGATTTTTCCGTTTGGTTCTTCAATACGATTGAAGTCGGCTCCCGTCTGAGCCTTGTAGCCTTGTGCCTTTTCATCAACTTTACGATTAAATTCATCTTCGTTTGCTTTCAGCTCATCTGCTATTTTTTTCGCATTTGCCTGTGCATTTTGAAGCTTACTTTCAGCACTTTTTACCGCCGCTTTCAAAGCTTCATACTGCTCATCACGGTCGCTCATCGAACTCACCGCCTTATATCAAAGCTTCTTCAGGCTTTGTAGTCATAAGCTTATACAGCTTCATATCTGTTGACAACGTATTGTCAAATGGAATTGTTCTTCCACCAAAGTATATTAAGCCACAACCTCGTTTACCTTCACCTTCAATATACTTTTGCTGTGTAGGCGAAATATTCAATCTTTCTGCAAGAATATCAATATCTCCTGCCGCCTGACGAAGCATTATAATGCAGTCAGAGTTTTTAAAGATTGTTTCAACGTCGGGAGAAGAAAGAAAGTCGTTTGCGTTCTGAGTAATGCCAGTTGGAATACCGTGCCATTTTCTAAAACGTTTCCACATCTCCACAGAATATTTTGCAGTTTGTTCCTCTTTAAGCAGAAGATGAAACTCGTCCATATAGTACCAAGTGTACTTTCTGCCACGGTTCTTAGCAACTCTGTTCCAAACTTGGTCTTGAATAACGAGCATTCCGATTTTACGAAGATTTCCCTTAAGCTTTTTGATGTTAAAGCAGATTAATCTATTATTCAAATCTATATTTGTTCTGTGATTGAAGATATTCAAAGAACCTGTAGTATAGATTTCAAGGGAATTTGCCACACGTTTAGCACATTCTGCACCACTTTCATAAAGTTTACGTTGTAAATCCGAAAGAATAGGCATATTCGCCTTAAAATCTTCTTCCGTTGCGTATGCCATTTCTGTGAGATAATCTGTATAAAGCTCACGCACACAACGGTCGATAATTGATATTTCCTCACTATCAAGTCCCTTTCCTCCTACTATCAATTCGCAAAGAGAAAGAATAAATTCCGATTTTACACCGATTACATCATCGTCATCGGTATCAATTTCAATATCCATAGGATTGATATAATTGTCACTTGATGAACTAATATCTATAACCTGACCGTTGAACTCTTTTACAAGCGGATGATATTCATCTTCGGGATCACAAATGAAAATATCATCATTTGTAAATAAGAAGTTGTTTGAAATCTCACATTTTGTAGCCATTGACTTACCACCGCCGGGAGTTCCAAGAATTACAGCATTTGGATTAGCCAATTGTTTTCTGTTTGCATATACGGGATTTCCTGAAACTGGATTTATACCATAGCAAATTGCTTCTCCGTCCATTGAAATATCTTTCACGGTAAAGGGAAGAAAGATAGCAACGGAACTGGTTGTCAATCTACGTTCAATCATTATCCTGTTCTCAGCAAGCGGCAGCATTGATGTAAATGCTAAATCCTGCATATAGTCAAGAGGAATAAGAGCTGAATTAGCTTGTACAATATTTCTTTTGAGACTTTCGTTATATGCTTCAAGTGCTTTTCTGCTCTTGGCAAAATTGGTTACAAGGAGCGTAACTATAAACATACGCTCATTCTTGTTTTCAAGCTCATCGAGAACGGTATTAAGCTCTGTTATGAATGTTTTCATATCGGGAGGAAGAATATCCATATCATAGCCTTTCTGTACAGCTTGCTTCTGCATATCAATTTTACCTTTTTCCAAATTGGACAGTTTGTTTTTTACAAATTTCTTCGCTTCTATCGTATCAACTGCTGTTAAGTGCATATTGAAAGCCATAGGATTTTCCGAATCCATAATAGAAGTGAGAAATCTGTCTGAAATTTCAGAAGCCACCAAATTTATTGCGAAAGTCGAACCGTAGAACTTCCCACACTTGAAACAGTTTTCATCGGAGAAGTTCAAGGAGGACGGAGCAATATAATCTTTTGGCATTATACCCGACTTAGCCATTGTGTCCATATTGCAGAAGAACGGCTCATCAGAATACTGATGAAGCATCTTGTACATTACAAAAAGTCGTTCTTCACCATTAAGAGAAACGGCTGTTACGTCCATTTCTGCAAATGATTCTATAATATCTTTCTCAATGCTGACAAGTCTATTGCGAGCCTTCTTAATGTTGTCTGCTGTAACTGAAAAAGTGATGTAATTCACTTTTACCAATCCCTTGCTACCCTCTGCAATACGTTCTCTAAGATATTCGCAATATTCAGTACGAATATCAGTATACTCGTCCTCAGTATCGGGAATTTTTATTATATCTTCAATATCATCATTACTGGTCAGACTTATTGTAGAAATCTGAAATTTAATTGTACTGTCAAATAGATTTATGACATTACAGTATTTAGCAAAAAGGGACTGCTGCTTCGGAACGTCAGAAATCTCATAATCAGCCTGATAAAACTGTACTGTCTTACTGTATCGTGCTTCTGTAGGCTTTTGCTTTCCAAATAAGAAGCCTAATACAGAAAACTTCTCAGGCTCTTTGGTAACTGCAATACCGTCTTTTGTCATATAGTCAAAGGGAATTGACTGCTGTGCAGTCTGTGGTATTTTACGAGACTGCTGTTTGTTTTTGGCAGAAACATCTTTTTTTACTGCCTTGTACTCTGCCGATGAAAGCGGAACTGTTTTACTTTTTGCTGTTGTTGACTTTTTTTCTGCCTGTTTCAAGCATTTCAACCTCCTCATTGTATTCGATAGTTTCAATTATCTGTCTGTATATATTCTCTGAACGATACAGACGTACTTTAGGCATAATCGCAAATCTTATTCGATTTGAAATTATTTTTTCAAATGTAAGTCCGTTTTTTTCATAGTTGCCTATGATGAAAAAGGGAGAACCTACACAAAATAAAAGCACCGCTGCTGTTGAAGAACCAACTTCCTTATATGTCAGCCAATATGTAGCAAACGCAAGGGCAAGTCCAATTCCGCAGTATATCGCTTGCCTTTTGGTAAACTTCCATACTGCTTTATCTTTGATTTGGTTCATATCTTTTGGAATTTTCATATACAAAGCCATTGCTTTTTCTCCTTTCTAATGAGCATTGCAAATTGATTTAGCTATGCTACCAGTTTTAAGGAGCATAAAGCAACAAATAACGCTGTAACAAATCCATTCTAACAATGAGCCTGTTAATCCTGCTAAATCCGTTGGCTCTAAAACATTTGCATTGAACAGGATTATGTATATCGCAACGATAATTACGATGAAAAATGCTTGCAAAGCCAATGCAAACATATTTTTTATAAACGAGAACCCCACATTATTCCATTCTTTATTTGCAAATGTTGCGAACGGAATGGGAGCACCACAGAAGTATACAAGTATTTCTATCATACGTCCTGCCGTTACTATAAGGATTATCAACATAACTATTAACGTAATAATATACGCACAAAATGATAATACCCAAGTTCCAGCTAAATCAATTAGCTCGCACTCTGATAACATTTCCTCAAATTCTTGTGATGCCAAAATATCATTGAATTTTTGATTTTCACCAAAAAGCGAAGTTAGGGCTTTGTCTGCTATATCAGCTCCAAGCTCAAATATAGCTCCGACAATAGTAAATACATTATTTATGAAGTAAGTTGCTATCCAAGCTTTTATTCCAAATCTAAAAAAGATAGATATATCGGTATCTTTCATATTATTTTTGTCGATTGTGGCAGTAATAAGGTCATAGCATAAAATAATTGCCATTAAAGCTACAGCTATAGGCACTATAGCTGTTTGTGATATTGTTTCTAATGTATTGAATAAAGTGCTATTCCAAGTCTGAGGTGTATCTGTTATGTTCTCATTCATTACATCTACCATATCACCCATAGTAGTACTTGCATTTTCAAGACATTTTTGAACAGCTCCAACTAAAAGATTTCTCAACCATTCTTCAAGAGTTTCAAAAATACCATCTACCACTTAAATCACCTCCAGTTCATATTACACAAACAGCCACCGCAAAAGCGGCGGCTATCTGCTTTGAGAAAACAAAAGTTATCTCAAAAGGAATGTATTGATTATTGCACCTGTTGTTGCTGCTGCTGTGTGTTCGTCGATAAGGTCTTTAAGTCCGGGAATAAGTACGAAAGCAAGTGCAGCAATACCAATGCCAGCCATAAGCTGTTTTGTACCCTGAGACTTACCTGCGGCATTATCACTACCGTATGCTTCAAGGAGGTTTACAATACCGTAACCACCAAGTCCTGCACCGATGAGAATGAGTACAATCTGAAGTGTGTCAATAGCGTCCTTAAAAAAATCCATAATAATTTTCCTCCGTAAATTTAAAATTCTTTTTTTGTGCGACAATTAGTAAACCATTCGGGATATGATTTCTATATTGTCATTGGTTTTAAGTTTGAGATTTGATTTGACATATCCCGTTATGTCAAATGTGTTTTTGGGATCGAAATCCGATAATTCTTTGTAACGTTCGTGTTTGGTTATATCATACTTATCCGAGAAAAACGCTCTTGTTCCTCGAATTTGCATAATACATTTGAAACCGTCCATTACCGCAATTTCGTCCTGAGACATCAGCTCCCTTCCTGTTCGGTTATAGTTAGTCCCTGATGACTGTGACTGTCCTCTTGTCTCAGAAGTCGTGAAAAGGTCAATTGTCTGTTTACCCAAAATTTCGGATAACTCTTTAAGTGTCGATTTTTCCTTTCCTCCGAGAAACAGTTCGGTGTCACAGTTGCCGATAATGGTATCGGCATTATCTTTATAAATCGCTTTGAGTTGCGATTTGGACTGCAAAATTATTGAAGCCGATATTTCACGACTTCGGATTGTAGCAATGAGCTTATCAAAGTTCGGAATTTGACCGATATTTGCAAACTCATCGAGTATACAGCGGACGTGCGTAGGCAGTCTACCGCCGTATTTATCGTCAGCAACGGTACAGAGCAAATTAAAAAGCTGTGTGTACATCATTGCAATGATAAAGTTATATGTAGTTGACGTGTCAGAAACAATTACAAAGAGAGCTGTTTTCTGATTAGCATCTCCCAATGTATCAAGCTCCATTTCGTCATAAGCCATCATCTTTCTTACCTTGTCAATATCAAAAGGTGCAAGTCTCGCACCACAGGAAATGAGAATTGATTTCGCTGTCTTTCCTGCGGCAAGTTTGTATTTTTTATACTGTCTCACAGCAAAATGGTCTTCACCCTTTTTTTCTTCAAGCGTTTCAAACATTATGTCTACACGATTTTTGAATGTTTCATCATCTTCTCGTGTTTCACATTGGTTGATGAGCCAAAGTAAAGTGCCGAAATTCTTTTCTTCCTGCGGAAATTCATAGTAAATGACTGCAATAAATGCACAGTAAAGCAGTCTTTCAGCTTTAACCCAAAAATCTTCACCGCTTTTATCACCGTCACCTTTGGTATTGGTGATAATCGTATTTGCAAGGTTCAGAATGTCCTCCTCACTATGTAGGTAAGCAAATGGATTGTAGTGCATAGACTTATCAAAATTGACTGTGTTTATGATTTTAATCTTATATCCTGCATTTTGAAGCATTTTTCCGCACTCCAGTACAACTGTGCCTTTCGGATCAGTTACAACATAGGAGCTGTGACATTGCATTAGGTTCGGTTTTACAAAACCCCTTGTCTTGTACGAACCTGAGCCGCCGACAACAAGAATATTTTTATTTCTGTTGTATTTCGGAATAGGAACTCTGCTATTCATTGTCAATCCCTCAGTTTGAGTGAGGATAATGTTATTTTCAGGATTATCCATATCCATATACGGCTCAATGTCTTTAGATGTTGCCCAACGAGCTGAACCATATTCTTCTTTGTCACGGTAATTCTTTCTGTTTTTTCGCTTGAAGTACAAATAAAGTTCTACAAGTCCGAATGTAACCACTCCTGCGAGAATATCAGCTTTATGAAAACTCGGCAAAGGATTTGAAAACATTTTCTTTAATCCTGACATCATTTCCATTGATAAACCATAGACACGATATGCACAGTATATTTTATTTCCGCCCCAAGCAAAGAGAAGAATGGGTAAATGCTTTATACGCGATTTTTTGTCAAATTTTGTTTTGCTTTTAAAGAAGCTTTTTAAATCCGCAAGCATTTTATATGGAATACTGCCCTCACGGAACAATGACGTTTTTTTCTTATTACTCACGAAAGCACCTCATTTACAAAGAAAGCTCTTTTGACTTACGTTCTTTTTTGTGAGACTTCTGTCTGTCCCGTTGTCCCATTGCTTCACGAAGCATTTCCATAATTTCTTCTTTCTGACTTTGAACTTCAATAGCTGCAACCTTTGCTTTATTAAACATAGTCTCTTTCTTATGTGTCTGCTTATATGAGTATTCCTTGAAAGCTTTCTGCATTGTATCAATATCCTTGCCATTGAAGCAGACAAGGTATTGCTTTTTTCCGTTTTCATCCTGAATACGCTTCACGGCATAATTAAGATTATATTTTCTTGCCGTTGTTGCAAAACTGCCGATATTGTTATCGGTAACTTCAATGCTGTCAACTCTGCCGTTTTGCATAAGTTTTTTAAGCGTTGTTTTACCCTTTGACTTTTTCTCCGTCATATTTTTAAGCATATCGTCTATAGCCTGTTGGAATATTTCAGGAGTAAGCTTTGCACATTCAATTATTACTCCTATAGTTTTTCGGCTTTCTAAATCTGCCATTACAACCACTCCTTTTTCTTTTCGTTGAAGTGTGTCACGGTGACACACTTCAAACAGCTTTCATCAAGCTGATAATCTTTCAGCCAGTTCCAAATACAAGATTTCATATATGCTCTCTTGTATTTGATTTTCTGTTCAGATAATATCCTTGACCATTCCTGCTCAAAGCTCACAAACCAGTCCATAAGGCTTGTTGTATGTACAATGTCATTTATCCTGTCGATTATTGTGTAGTAGTGTACACGCTCTTTCTGATACTCTTGCACATCCTGTTCAACCATTTCTGCAAGGGAAAGGATAACAGCTTCTAACAGATGATTTCTTTCCTCCGTGCTGTCAGAAGAATAATAGCTGTGAGCAAATAAAAACTTGAGAGCTTCTATCATCGCCGTTCTGTTTGATTTCAGCGAATAGGGAATTGTACACAACTTTGTGTGCCTTTGTTCTTCATCATAGAATGAAAGGTCTGCTTCGCTCTTTGGCTCATACGACATATACTGAGCATAGTCGTAACCGAGCATTGATAACACATCTGAAAATGGAATGTAATTAGTCTGTCTGTCCGTCTGTCCTTTCTCAACAAGTTCGGCAGGCTGAACATTAGACTGATTGACTGAATTAGTCTTACTATAATAAGGATTACTATAATTAGTATTACTATTATATATATGTTCAGATTTTGCCGCTCCGATGTTCAGATTTTGCCGCTCAGGTGTTCGGATTTTGCCGCTCCGATGTTCAGGATTTGCCGCTCCGATGTTCAGATTTTGCACTTCCTGATGTTCAGATTTTGCCGCTCCGATGTTCACGCTGTTGAAAACTGATGAATTATCAACAGTATCAACATTTTCGACAGTTTCAACACAACTCTCGCTGTTACTGTATTTCAGATTTGTGGTATAATCAAGGAGATATATCATATCAGGACTGTTCATTCCCTGACGAGTGCGGTCAATCAAACCAACACCACTTTTTATATCCAATTCGTTAAGAGCTTTTCGTATAGTTCTTTCACTACAGCCTACAAGCTCCTGTAGCTCTTTCTGAGGAAACAGAACATATATACGTCCGTCTTTATCTTTCCAACCATTCTTGGCAGACAGCATACTTCTGTCGAGAAGAAAGACATATATCATCTTTGCAATGTTGGAAATATTTCTGATATTCTCATCAACAAAAAGCATTTTCGGAACTTGAAAATACTTGAAACGGAGATTATCCATATTGTGAAAATATCCGTATTGCGAACCCTCTGCAATATCTTCATCGAGAGAGCTTGCAAAGTTCTTGACATAGATAATGTCACCTTTTCCGATACCGTTCTTCTGCTTACGCTCTATCAGACCGACACCGCCCTTTGCTTCATCAAGTTCCCCGAAGTATTCTGACATTTTTGTTCTGCCACAGTTCAGAAGCTTGATTAAATCAGCCTGAGCATACTGGATATATACTCTGCCTTTATCATCTAACCAACCATTCTTGTAACTAAGCTTTGCTCTTTCAAGCAGGACAGAATACAAGAATTTTGCATTTATAGATAAAGTGTTCAGGTTGTTCTCAAACAGCAAGTGCGGCATTTGAAAGAATATATGCTGCTCCATTTCTTGATTATAAAAATAATCAAATGCCATTTAATCACTTCCTTACTTTGCAATCATCAAGAATTTTTTCAAGTTCAGGGGCAAGCCTTACAATTTCTTCTCTAATCTTTCCTGCCATAAGAAGTGGCTGATTGTACTTTTTGAAAATATCTTCAACAGTTACATCTGCAAGTGCTTTCTGTGCTACGTCATAGCCTGACGGAAGATATTCGGTAAGAATCATTGCAAAGCAAAGCTTTGTTTCCTGAGTAATATCTGTTCTCGGCATTATTGAAGCTGGCATATAAAAATAGTCTTTGTCAAATTCCACACAGGGAACTTTATTACGGTTAATGTTTACGATTGACATATTTTTCCTCCTTGCTTTTGGCAAACAAAAAAGGACTTTTCATAAATGAAAGTCCTTAAATATCAAAAAGCAGCGAATTTCTTCACTGCTTTTGTATGGTTATACAATTTTTTGCTTGCCTGACCTTTGGTTTATTATTGATGTTGGCACTTTGCTAAGAAGGTATAAACAATTGTATTAAATTATACTTTTTACCATTAGCATTGAATTGTATATCATTAATTTTTGTTTCAGCACCATTTTCAATAAGCAGAATAACAGCTTTATCAGATTTGTATCCCGAAACAAGAATTCTTGGAAATAATGATAAATCCAATCCATTATCAAGTAATACTTTAACCACATCATAAGATAATGCACTGTCTGCAGTGCGATTTAGTTGCAGATTACTTAGCGAATTAAGGTATGAATAAGTTATGGTATCTTCGTCTTCAATATTCAGTGTATCACTTATATATTTTGCAGAATCCCACATTTGACCATCAAGCTCATTAAAGCAATATTCATTTGGATTTGCACCTTTTTCAAGAACTAAACTTACAAATTCTGCGTCATCTTGTTTCACAGCCCAATAAAGGTCGGTAGGGCAAAGCGTTCTGCCTTTACTGTAAAGATATTCCGCCATTTCTTTTCCAATGTAACGAAAATTGAAGTAACGCAAATCAAACCCTTTTTCAAAAAACACATCTGCAATTTCCTTTTGCATATCAATGTCTTTACTGTGTCTTAATGCTTTAAATCCAAGTCCAAGCTGATATTCTACCTTAAATTGTTGTTCATCGCTGTTTATGTCAGGGAACAACCAGTCAAGTATTATTTCTACTGTTTTCGGATTTCCCGACGCAACCGCAAGACTTATATAGCTTTCAGGTACAGTTAATTCGATGTTCGGATATGTCGTTGCAATAAAATTGCATATTTCAGAACTGCCATTAGCAACTGCTGTTTTTAATGAAAAGTTGCTTATTTGATTAAGAAATCTATCATGTTGTCCTGCACTTTCATATAGCTTTGCAGTATATTCAAACATAGCTTCATTATCATTATAACAAATCGCATCGAAATCAGGTTTGTACTTTACATTTAATGTGTTACAAACTCTTTCAAACTCCTCCGGAGTTCCCCATATAGAAACATATTTGCATATACGTTCCTTTTCTTCTTCATTAACTGAATTGGTTTCTAATGCTTTTAAGCAGTCTTTGATGTTGCCTGACATAGCATATTGAAGCGATGTTGAAAAGCCCGTATCTATTCCTTCTTTTTCTGTCGCTTCAATAAGCAACTTCGCAATATATGGGTCGCTTCCTAAATCATTGCTTTCCAAAATATAATTTTCGACAGAATAACCATAAGCAAGCATTGCTTCAACGCTTTGGGAAGCATTATATAAATCATTGCTGTGCACCGCAGACTGAAGCGCAGTATGTCCTGCACTGTCCAAATCATTTGTATCAATCTTATCACTTTTCAAAAGTTCACATAAATATTGATAATATCCACTGTTATATGCTGTTTGAAATACGGCTTCTTTATAGTTTGGGTTTGCCCCGTTTTCAATAAGCCATTGCAATGATTTATTGTCATTGTACATCATTTGAGGATTATAGCTGCTTTTTAAAGCGGAATTAATGTATTCTTGCCGCAATTCATTATTTTCTATGTTGTTCAGAATTTCTTCCGCACGTTCTATAGAACCATCTTCAATACAAAGTATAAATTGATTTTGATTGCTGTAATCAGTCAGTCCTGCAACAAATAATTTATCTTCAAATGAACATCCTGATAGCAGCACTGCTGCTGACATAACCAACGGCAAAATCGAAATTTTACGCCGCATAATAATCACCCTCCGATAATCTCCCTTATAGCCGCCTCAACACGCTTTACCTTGTCCTCAAATTCCGCCGCAGAAACACGGAACGCACCGTTGCCAAGAATGATAATCTGCTCCGTGACGTCAGAAGTTGCAACACGAACACGATGGGACTTGCTGAGTTCGTGCGTAACCTTTTCAATGTAATAGTCAGCCGTCTCTTACTCCTTCGTTTAAACAACGCTTACGTTTTGATGCTGTTCAACCTAACGGTGATTCCCCGAAACCCTGTACGCATCA
>JAFULX010000108.1 GCA_017483065.1 Clostridia bacterium
AAGCCCAAAGAAAAAAGAACACGTCCTGCCGACGCTGTTGAGGTCTGCGGTGTTCTTGACGTGATGGCGGAGGGATTTGGCTTTCTGCGGTTTGAAAACCTTCGTCCGAGTGAAAATGATGTTTATGTTTCTCCCACGCAAATCAAACGCTTCGGACTGAAAACGGGCGATGAAATCACAGGTGATTGCCGTCCGTCGCAGGACGAGGATAAATATTCACCGCTGCTTTTTGTGAAAAAAATTAACGGCGACCCTTTAGAGGTTGCTCTTCGCAGAAAAAGCTTTGAAAAGCTGACTCCGATATACCCCAAGGAGCGGCTTGTACTCGAAAATGACAACCCCGAACGCCTTGCGTCAAGGGTAATAGATATTTTTGCACCAATAGGAAAAGGGCAGAGAGGTATGATTGTCGCACCGCCAAAGGCAGGTAAGACTACAATTATCAAGCATATCGCTCAATCGGTTGCGGAAAATTATCCCGATGTAAAGCTGATAGTACTCCTCATTGATGAACGTCCCGAGGAGGTAACCGACCTTCGCCGTTCTATCAAGGGTGAGGTTATACACTCAACCTTTGACCAGACTCCCGAAAACCATACAAAGGTTGCTGAAATCGTGCTGGAACGTGCGATGCGTCTTGTGGAGCAGAAAAAGGACGTGGTTATACTCTTAGACTCCATTACACATCTTGCAAGAGCGTACAATCTGACCGTCACTCCGACAGGCAGAACACTTTCGGGCGGTCTTGACCCTGATGCACTTATAAAGCCTAAAAAATTCTTTGGTGCGGCACGTAACATTGAGGAGGGCGGCAGCCTTACAATACTTGCTACCGCACTTGTTGAAACGGGCAGCAGAATGGACGATGTGATTTTTGAGGAATTTAAGGGTACGGGCAATATGGAGCTCAAGCTCGACAGAACACTTCAGGAGAGAAGAATTTTTCCTGCGATTGATATTTCAAAGTCGGGTACAAGACGTGAGGAGGAGCTTTTGACGGCTCGTGAGCGTGAAACCGCATGGCTTATACGCCGTGATATCGGCAGACAAAGCATTGCCGATTCGGTAGACGGCATACTCAGGAAATTGTCAAAGAGCAAAAATAATGCGGAATTTTGCCAACAGGTAATGAACAACCGTCAGGTATGATAAGGAGGTAAAAAAGGTGGAGGAGGCAAGATGTGTTCACTGCCTTTATAATACTGCTATAATCGATAAGCTCAAGAATGAAGCACCGAGTGATAAGATTGTAAGTGAGCTTTCTGAGGTATTTAAGGTTTTTGGCGACGCTACGAGAATACGTATTTTGTGGGCATTGTTTGATTCGGAAATCTGTGTGTACGATATTGCGGCAAAGCTCGGTATGACGCAGTCTGCAATCAGTCATCAGCTCCGTGTTCTGAAACAGGCTCGGCTTGTCAAGGCTCGCCGTGACGGAAAAAACACCTTCTACTCTCTCGATGACGAACATGTAAAGCGTATTATCGAGCAGGTTATGATTCATATAAGCGAATAAATTCAGGCTGCGGTATTTTTGCCGCAGCTGTTTACATTTATGTTATTTTGTGCTAAAATATCTTTAAGTAATATGAAAGGTAGAAGGTTATGAGAAAAGCAGGCATACTTATGCACATATCGTCCCTGCCGTCGCCGTACGGTATCGGTACGCTCGGCAGAGAGGCTTATAAATTTGTTGATTTTCTGAAAAAGGCAGGTCAGAGCTTCTGGCAGGTGCTTCCCGTTTGCCCGACAAGCTACGGTGATTCGCCGTATCAAAGCTGTTCGGCATTTGCGGGAAATCCGTATTTTATTGATTTGGATACTCTCTGCAATGAGGGACTTTTGAAGAAAAACGAGATTGATAACTATTTCTTCGGTGACAACCAGACTGCGGTTGACTATAAACGTTTATTTGATAACAGATACCCCGTTTTGCGTACGGCATACTCACGGTTTGAAAAGAACGGGGATTATGACCGCTTTGTTGCGGAAAATGATTTCTGGCTTGACGATTATGCACTGTTTATGGCACTCAAGGAAAACGACCATTTCCGCTGTTGGCTCTGGTGGGACGAGGAGCTACGTTTTCTATCCACCGAAACAGAAACGGTTTTAAGAGAAAAGTTTGCGAGAAATATCGGCTTTTACAAATTTATTCAGTATGAGTTCTATAAGCAATGGGCGGCACTCAAGAGCTATGCAAATTCAAACGGCATAAGGATAATCGGAGATATGCCGATATATGTTGCACTTGACTCTGCCGAGGTATGGCGTACGCCCGAGCTTTTTGAGCTTGATGAAAACAAGCTGCCTAAGCGTGTCGCAGGTTGTCCGCCAGATGCGTTTTCCGAGGCCGGACAGCTGTGGGGTAATCCGCTTTATAATTGGGACAAGATGGAGCAGGACGGCTATGAATGGTGGATAAAAAGGATAGAAATGAGCTTTAAGCTCTATGACAGAGTAAGAATTGACCATTTCCGAGGCTTTGAGTCCTATTACACAATACCATACGGCAGAGAGGATGCCAAAATCGGCGCTTGGGAAAAGGGACCGGGAATGAAGCTCTTTAATGCGGTAAAGGCACGGCTCGGTGAGGTTGATATAATTGCGGAGGATTTGGGCTTTTTGACCGAGGACGTGCATAAGCTGCTCTCTGACAGCGGTTATCCTGGTATGCGGGTGCTTGAGTTTGCTTTCAATCCGTATGAGGACAACCTCTATCTGCCGCATAATTTAGATAAGAATACCGTTGCATATACAGGTACTCACGATAATGATACCTTTGTCGGCTATTACACAAAAACAAAGGGTGCTGAGCGTGAATTTGTAAACAGCTATCTCGGTGTCAGACGAAAGACAGAAGCAGCCGATGCTGCTGTAAGGGTGCTTATGGCAAGCTGTGCCGATACAGTGATTATTCCGCTGCAGGATTATCTTTCAAAAGGCAGTGAAGCTCGTATGAATACACCGTCAACCGTTGGCGGAAACTGGCTCTGGCGTATTCCGAGCGATGACATTACCGACGAGCTTGCGGATAAAATTGCACACATTACAGGAACATACAGACGCAGCTAAACATAAAATTGACAGATTATACTTGCAAAATAGTATAATTTGTTATATAATTATCTAAATAAGAAATAATAATAGAATATATTAGATAAATAGGAGAGGACTGATTAAGAATGGCGATTATATTCAACAACGAGCTTGGCGATATCACAATCAGTAAAAACGTAATAGCAAAAATCGCAGGTGCTGTGGCAACAAAGAGATATGGTGTTGTCGGTATGGCATCAAGGAACACAAAGGACGGCTTGGTAAGCCTTTTGAATACGGATAATATTACAAAGGGTGTTAAGGTTGACTCTGACGAGAACGGTATCTCAATAGTTTTGCATATCATTGTTGAGTACGGTGTGAATATCAACGCAATTTGCGATAGTATTATTCACAATGTCAGCTACCGTATAGAAAAGACTCTCGGAACTTCGGTTAATAAGGTAACGGTTCAGGTTGAATCTGTAAGAGTCGGACAATAAGAGAGGAAGGAATTATGGGAATGATTGACGGTCATATACTTGCCTCCGGCTTTATTTCCGGAGCAAATATGCTTTACAATAAACGTAACGAGGTTGATGCACTGAACGTTTTCCCCGTCCCCGACGGCGATACGGGTACAAATATGTCAATGACCTCAACAGCTCTTGCAAAGGCTCTTGCCGAGGTGAAAACCGAGTCTGTAAGCAAGGTTTGTGATACTATGTCCTATGCAACGCTTCGTGGTGCAAGGGGTAACTCGGGTGTAATACTTTCTCAGTATTTTAGAGGAATTGCGAAATATATGAAGGGCAAAAGCACCTGTACGGTACAGGAATTTGCAGAAAGCCTGAAGGCAGGCTCTGACGCTGCTTATGCTGCTGTTATGAACCCCACAGAGGGTACGATACTTACCGTCGGAAAGGCTGCTGCCACAGCTGCGGTATTTGCCGCAAAAGAGGGCAAGGAGCTTAAAGATACCGTTGCGGCTGCTCTTGCAGAAGGTGAAAAAACTCTGGCAAAGACTCCCGATATGCTTCCTGCATTAAAGAGCGCAGGTGTTGTTGATGCGGGCGGACAAGGCTGGATTTATATTATAAAAGGTCTTTTGAGTGCGTTGGAAGGCAATCCCGTTGAGCGTAACGGCGGAGATAGCGAGGAAAAAGCAGACGTAAAGGTGCAGGCTGCCGAAAGCGGCGATATCAAGTTCGGTTACTGCACGGAATTTATTATAGAAAAGAGCAATCCGAACGTCAATGTTCTTGCGTTCCGTTCAAGCATTGAGGACAAGGGCGACTGTATGCTCGTAATCGACGATGATGAGATTGTTAAGGTGCATATTCACACCAATAATCCGGGATTTGTTCTTGAACGTGCTGTAAAGCTCGGCTCGCTCATCAATATCAAGATTGATAATATGCGGTATCAGCATCAAAGCCTGATTGATACCGCTGAGGAAAAGAAAGCTCCCGCTGAACGTAAAAAGTACGGCTTTGTGGCAGTTTGTGCAGGTGAGGGACTTGAAAAGCTTTTGAAGGATTTGGGCGTTGACGTGGTTATCAAGGGCGGTCAAACTATGAACCCGAGTACCGAGGATATTCTAAAGGCTGCAAATTCGGTTAATGCTGAAACTGTGTTCATTTTCCCGAACAATAAGAACATTATTATGGCAGCATCTCAGGCGGCGGGAATTTGCGATAATACCGCAGTAGTCATTCCGTCCAAGAGTGTTCCTGCGTGTGTTGCGGCTTTGCTGAAATTCAATGAATCAAAAACTGCAGATGAAAATGACAACGTAATGCAAAAGGCATTGTCCTCAATCAAAACAGCACAGGTCACCTATGCTGTCCGTGACACAGTTGCCGACGGCAAGACGATAAATGAGGGCGATATAATCGGTGTCGGCAGAGGCGGAATTGAAGCTGTCGGCGACGATGCCTCGAAGGTCGTTTGTGAGCTTTTGGAAAATCTCTATGACGATGATGAGGACGAATTTATAACGGTATATTACGGTGAAGACATTGAGGAAGGGACTGCTGACGCTCTTTGTGAGGAGCTTGAGGAAAAATACCCCGATGCGGAGGTTACAATCCGTTACGGCGGTCAGCCGATTTACTATTATATCGTATCAGTTGAATAAGATTTGCGGCGGAGCATATATACTGCTTCGCCGTTAATTATAGCAAAGGAGGGGAACTATGGCAAGGCTTACGGATATTAAAGGTATAGGCGAAAAGCGAGCAGAACTTTTTGCAAAGCTCGGTGTGACAAATACCGAGGAACTTTTGCGGTATTTTCCCAGAGGCTATGAGGACAGGACAAAAATCATTTCGCTCGCTGACGCACCAATCGGTGAGAATATCTGTATCAGAGCAAGAGCCTTTTCTGCGGTCAAGGAAACACGAATAAGACGCAATATGACGATTTATTCGATGATAGTAACAGATGACGCAGGTGCACTCAATATTATCTGGTACAATAACCGTTTCGTAAAGGGAGCTTTCCGTGGGGGTGAGGAATACATATTCTATGGTGCAATTCACCTTAACCGAGGTAAACGTGAGCTTGTAAACCCTATATACGAGGCGGTCGGAAAGGAAAAGTTTACGGGCAGGATTGTACCTGTTTATCCGCTGTGCGAGGGACTTACTCAGGCGGCGGTGCGTTCGGCGGTTGAAGCTGTTATATCGGAGAGTGACCGCCTGAGGGAATATATTCCATCTGAAATCAGGGCAAGATACGGACTTTGTGAGCTGAATTTTGCTTTAAAAAACATACATTTCCCCGAAAACAGCAACAATTACGAGATAGCAAGACGCAGGTTTGTTTTCGAGGAGCTTTTCACTCTCAGACTTGCACTTATGCTGAAAAAGGGTACAAACAACGTAAGGGAACGCACTCCGTATAAGGACACAGACTACGGTGAATTTATAAAAAGCCTGCCCTTTAAGCTGACAGGTTCACAGGAAAGGGTTATCGAAGAAATTGCAGGGGATATGTCAACCGCCTGTGCAATGAGCAGACTTGTTCAGGGCGATGTCGGCTCGGGTAAGACCGCAGTTGCCGCTGCGGCAATATATATGACGGTCAAAAACGGCTATCAGGCGGTTATGATGGCACCGACCGAAATCCTTGCCAATCAGCACTTTGAAAGCTTTACCAAGATGTTCACACCGTTCGGTATGAGAGTTGTTTTGCTGACCTCGTCCGCAAAGGGGAAAAAGGCGGTTTTGTCTGCGATTGAAAGCGGCGAGGCTGATATTATAATCGGTACACACGCAGTATTGCAGAAGAATGTGAATTTTGCAAGGCTTGCATTGGCTGTGACGGACGAACAGCATCGCTTCGGGGTGGCACAGCGTGGTATGCTGATTGATAAGGGTGAGAATGTCAATGTGCTTGTTATGACAGCAACGCCTATTCCGAGAACGCTTGCTCTGATTTTGTACGGTGACCTTAATGTTTCGGCACTCAACGAGCTGCCGCCTGGGAGAAAAACGGTTAAAACCTACTCTGTCGGTGAGGATATGCGTAAACGGATTTACGCATTTTTAGAGAAAAATATCAGAAGCGGTATGCAGGGTTATGTGGTTTGCCCATTGGTAAGCGAAACGGAAAAATCCGACCTTGAAAATGCTGTGAATTTGTCGGAAAAGCTGAAAAAAATATTTCCTGATTTCACAGTAGGTCTGGTTCACGGCAAAATGAAGGCTGCGGATAAAAACGAGGTTATGTCCGATTTTGTTTCAGGAAAAACAGATATACTTGTTTCGACAACCGTGATAGAGGTAGGTGTAAATGTTCCGAACAGCAATATTATGATTATCGAAAATGCGGAGCGGTTTGGACTTTCGCAGCTGCATCAGCTAAGAGGCAGAGTGGGCAGAGGAGCAGAACAGGCATACTGCATTCTGCTTGCACACGGAAATAACGAGATTACAAAAATGCGTATGCAGACGATGTGTGCGTCAAACGACGGCTTTTATATCGCAGAGCAGGATTTGAAGCTCAGAGGTCCGGGTGACTTTTTCGGCACAAGACAGCACGGACTTCCCGAGCTTAAAATCGCCAATCTTTTTGAGGATAGCGACCTTCTTATTATGGCACAAAATGCCGCAGAGGAGCTTATTAAATCGGATAGTCTGCTTGAAAGGGCAGAGAATGCCGCAATTAAAGAGCGTGCACTCGGCATAATTTCGCAGAATACTGTAATGAATTGACAAAGAAAAGGCAAAATATACTCAATAAAACAAAGAATTTGTAAAAAAAGTTAAAAAAATTCTTGAAAAAGGTTGACCTTTTCGGATTTATATTATACAACATATAAGTAAGCTTGGGAGTGGAAAATGTGAGAATTATTTCAGGCAAACGCCGAGGACATAAGCTTGTCGGCTTTGAGGGTGATTACATTCGTCCTACGACAGACAGGGTTAAGGAGTCGGTGTTCAATCTTATCAGCGATTTTATCCCTGACAGCAGAGTATTGGATTTGTTCGCAGGGAGCGGCTCGCTCGGCTTTGAGGCTATGAGCCGAGGGGCGTTGAGCGTTGTTTTCGTTGATGCGGACAAAAAGTCTGTTGACGTTGTAAAAAAGAATGCTGCTTCGCTTGACTTTGGTGAGGGTGTTCGTATTTTAAATATGACGTATCAGGATTTTTTCAAAACGTCTGCTGATTGCTATGATTTGATTTTCCTTGACCCGCCGTACAATAAAGGCTTTATCGAGCCTGTATTGTCCGACATTGTTACAAATAACCGTCTTTCAGAAAATGGTATTATTGTATTGGAAAGTGATGATACCGATATGCACTCTGAGTTTGACGGGCTGACAGTACTTAAACAAAGAAAGTACGGAAGAAGTTATATTACTGTTTACCAAAGAGGGTGAAGCACGTTGAAAGTAGCAGTATATCCGGGCAGCTTTGACCCGATAACAAACGGACATCTTGACATTATAAGACGTGCCGCAAAGGTTTACGATAAGGTTGTAATCGGTGTTCTTGATAATATCAACAAAACACCGCTGTTTACAAGCGAGGAGCGTAAAGAGCTGATAGACAGGGTTACTTCCGACATAGACAATGTTGAGTGCGATGTGTTTTCCGGACTGCTGGTCGATTTTCTCAAGCAAAAAAAGGCGACCGTAATTGTTAAGGGCTTACGCACTGTGGCTGATTTTGAATATGAATTTCAGATGGCACTCCTTAACAAAGCACTTAACCCTGAATTTGAAACGATGTTTATGATGACCAATTCTGGTTTTTCGTACATCAGCTCAAGTATGGTTAAGGAGGTTGCCAAATACAACGGCTGTCTTGAGGGACTTGTTCCGGAGGGGATTATTCCGGATATTAAAAATAAGTATATTAAGTGATAGGAGTATGAGGTTATGGAAATCTTAGAAATTATTGATTTGATGGAAGAAAGTATTGACAAGTCGCCTGTTGTTCCTTTGAGCGGAAAAATTCTGGTTGACAAGGAAGACCTTCTTGATTACATTCAGGAAATGCGTCTTGTTTTCCCCGAGGAAATCAAAGAGGCTAATTGGGTTAAGGACGAAAGACAGAGAATTCTTTCCGAGGCTGAAACTCGTGCCCAGACAATGGTGAAGAATGCTGAGGATAAGGTTCGTCAGATGATTGATGAAAACGAGGTTACAAGACAGGCTGTTGAACAGGCTAATCAGCTTGTAAATGATGCTCAGACAAGGTCAATGGAAATTAAACTTGACTGTGACCAGTATGCAGATGATGTTTTGGGTGATGTTGAGAAGCGTCTTGAGATGCTTTTGAAGAAGGTACACGATGACCGTGTGTACTTTAACGGCAAACAGTAATCAATATTGAAATATAGGCTGTACCTTTCTGTTTTTTGCAACTGAATATGGTACAGCTTAATTTTTTGCAATGGAGGTTAACGTGAAAAATAAGCGTCGCATCTTACCTGTTTTCAAAACTTGAAGTACACTCGTACGACTGCGTTTTTCAAACAGGCAACCTGCTTGCTTATTTTCCACGTTAGATTTATGCCGATGTAAGGCACGGAATGGAGGTTTATATGATTGAAAAGGGTATGAACGGAAAATTTGAAACGTCCGTCAGTGATGCCAATACAGCAGAAACGATGAAAAGCGGCTCTTTGGAGGTTTTTGCAACGCCTGCACTGGTTGCGGCACTGGAGGCGGCAGCGGTTTCGGCGGTTGAAGGCTCTCTTTCTGCGGAAGAAACTACCGTTGGCTGCGGAATTTCAATAACGCATGCCGCACCGAGCGTAATCGGCTCTCATATAACAGCCTCCGCAACGGTCATAGCTGTAAACGGCAGACAGATAAGTTTTTCAGTCACCGCATCTGATGAAGGTGGAATAATAGGTGAGGGAGAACACACAAGAGTTATAGTAAACAAGGATAAATTTCTTTCAAAGGCTAAGGGAAGGAGTGAGGGGAATGTTAACTGATATCGAAATTGCTCAGGGTGCTAAAATGTTGCCCATAAAGGAAGTTGCTGCAAGCCTCGGAATATCGGAGGAGGAAATAGAGCAATACGGAAGATATAAGGCAAAGATGTCTGAAAGCGTTATAAAACGTGCAAATTCAATGCCTGACGGTAAGCTTATTCTGGTAACCGCAATCAATCCCACACCTGCGGGAGAGGGTAAAACCACTACAACCGTCGGACTTGGCGACGCACTCAAGAAAATCGGCAAAAGCTGTGTTCTTGCACTTCGTGAGCCGTCAATGGGTCCTGTTATGGGCGTTAAAGGCGGTGCGGCAGGCGGCGGCTATGCACAGGTTGTACCGATGGAGGATATAAATTTACACTTTACGGGCGATATGCACGCAATTACAGCGGCAAATAATCTTCTTTCAGCTATGATTGACAATCATATTCATCAGGGAAATGAGCTGAGAATTGACGTTGCAAATATCGTTTGGAAAAGAGTTCTCGATATGAACGACCGTGCTTTGCGTGAAGCGGTCGTTGCACTTGGCGGCAAAATCAACGGAAAGCCCCGTGAGGAAGGCTTTATGATTACTGTTGCCTCCGAAATTATGGCAATTTTATGCCTTGCTGACGGACTTTCTGACCTAAAAAAACGTCTTGGTGACATACTCATTGCATATAATCTTGACGGTGAGCCTGTATTTGCAAGAGATTTGAATGCTGAGGGTGCAATGTGTGCACTTTTGAAGGACGCAATCAAGCCAAATCTTGTACAAACGTTGGAAAATACACCGTGCTTTATTCACGGCGGACCTTTTGCAAATATTGCACACGGCTGTAACAGTATTGCGGCAACAAAGCTCGCAATGAAGCTTGCCGATTACTGCGTGACAGAGGCAGGCTTCGGTGCTGACCTCGGTGCGGAGAAGTTTTTGGATATCAAGTGCCGATTTGCGGGACTAAAGCCTGACGGTATTGTAATAGTAGCAACCGTAAGGGCACTTAAATATAATGGCGGAGTTGCAAAGGCAGAGCTGAAAACAGAAAATGTTGACGCTGTCAAAAAAGGTGTTGTAAACCTGAAAAAGCATATAGAAAATATGCAGAGCTATGGCGTACCTGTTATTGTTGCACTTAATCGCTTTGATACCGATACCGATGCCGAGCTTGACGCTGTAAGAGCTGCTTGTGCCGAATACGGAGTTGAGGTATCGCTTTCGGAGGTATTTGCCAAAGGTGGCGAGGGCGGAATTGATTTGGCACAGAAGGTAGTAAAAATGCTTGATGAAAAGAAATCTGATTTCCGTGTTCTTTATGATGAAAAGCTTCCGATTAAGGATAAAATTGAAAAGATTGTAACGTCAATTTATGGCGGCAGCGGCGTAAAATACACTACTAAGTCACAAAAAGAGATAGAAACGCTTGAAAAGCTCGGTCTTGACAAGAAGCCTGTATGTATAGCAAAAAC
>JAFULX010000109.1 GCA_017483065.1 Clostridia bacterium
ACAATTGCGGGAATATCGGCACATCACGCTGTATTCTTCACCCGATGCGTAAAACGGAGAGGTTTTCGTCGTCGGCGTTGGATTATGCGGCAGATGTCGGAATAATTCTGACAAAGGCGAAGCTTGACGATGACGCCCGTGACGAGAAAAATCCGCTTTACCGAATAGCCGACAGCGTTATAAAGGATAGGGCCGAGGGAATGTCAGAGGTGAGGAATGCGGTTTCAACGTCACTTCGGCGGCTTGCGGAAATTGAGGAACGGAATATTTGCGATGCCGACGAGGCGGCGGATGCGTTTGCGGTTTTATGCGGTGAGCTGTTTCGGCTTTCACCCTCGCCTGATACGGCAAAAAAGACGCTTTACTGGCTCGGCTACAATCTCGGACGATGGATATACCTTGCCGATGCGTGGGATGACCTTGAGCGTGATATCAAGAAGGGCAGCTACAATCCGTTCAAGAGCGGAGAGAGCTTTGAAGAAATAAAGAAAACAAAAGGCGTGCAGATGGAGGAAATACTTGCTTTTACTCTGGCAGAGGCGGCAGCAGCGTTTGACCTTCTCAAAATAAGAAGATACCGCACGCTTTTGGAGAATATAATATATGTGGGACTTCCTGCACGGCTTAGAGAGGTTATGCAGGGAAAGGAAAGGAAAAGGACGGTATGAATCCATACGAGGTTTTGGGCGTAAGTCCGAACGATGATGAGGAAACCATAAAAAAAGCATACCGAAATCTGGTCAAAAAGTATCACCCCGACCGTTATGCCAATTCACCGCTGGCGGAGGAGGCGAGTGAAAAGCTCAAGGAGATAAATCTTGCGTATGATATCATCACGGGCAAGGCACAGCCGCAGGGCAACACCTCGTCAAGCCGAGGCTATCAGGGCTATTCGGGCGGTTACAGCAATCAATCTGCACCGAGCTTTCAAACGGTACGCACGCTGATTACAATGCGTATGTATCAGGAGGCAGAGCAGATGCTTTCGGTGCTTCCGCAGAATGCGGAATGGTATTACCTGATGGGTGTAATCTATATGAACAGAGGCTGGTATCAAAAGGGCAAAGAGTTTATTGACCGTGCGGCGGCAATGGACCCGCAAAATCCCGAATACCGCAATGCTACGCAGAATTTTACGGGAAGAACGCAGACCTATCGCTCCTACGGTACAACGCTGAGTCCGCTTGCCTGCTGTGCGGCAAGTCTGTGTTGTTCGCAGGTGTGCGGTTGCAGGTTTTTACCCTGCTTCTGCTACTGCTGATGTGACAGGGGATAACACAAAAAGAATGGAGATATATATGAAAAAGGAACACATTACCTCAATAGGAGGTCAGGCAATTTTAGAGGGCGTAATGATGCGGGGACCGTTCAAAACGGCAATGTCGGTCAGAAAGCCCGACGGTGAGATAGAAACGAAGGTTGACGAAAACGGCACAAAAACCCGTGCGAAATTTTTCCGTCTGCCGATAGTACGTGGCTGTGTGAACTTTGTTGACAGCCTTGTTATCGGTATGAAGGCGCTGATGTTTTCGGCAGAGTTTATCGACCTTGAGGAGGAAGAGGAGAGCGAGAGTAAGTTCGACCGCTGGCTTGAGGAAAAATTCGGCGACAAAATCAAGGACGTAGTAATCTACTTTTCCATTTTCCTCTCAATTATTCTGAGCGTAGGACTTTTCATACTTCTGCCCACCGTTGTAACACGAGGTCTTGAGTGGCTTTTTGCTATGACGCCGCTTGCAGGTATGGCAGGTACAAAAGTATTCACAAGTGTCTGCGAGGGTATTGTGCGTATGGTAATCTTCCTCGGCTATATGGCACTCGTGTCGCAGATGTCCGATATCAAGAGGGTTTTCGAGTACCACGGTGCAGAGCATAAAACCATTGCCTGCTACGAAAACGGCGACGAGCTGACGGTGGAAAATGTACGTAAATACACACGCTTTCACCCCAGATGCGGAACTAATTTTCTGCTTTTTGTTATGATAATCAGTATAATTCTGTTCTCTGTTTTGCCGAGGACGGGAATTTTCCTAAGACTTTTGATGCGTCTTGCACTGCTGCCCGTTGTTGCGGGACTTTCCTATGAGGTAATCAAGCTTGCAGGCAGACACCAGAAGGGCTGTGTAAAGGCTATGACCAAGCCGGGACTATGGTTGCAGCGTCTTACCACCCGTGAGCCTGACGATACGCAGATTGAGGTTGCAATCGCATCAATGAACGCCGTAATCCCCGAAAATTCGGAGGACGATAAATGGTAATCCGTGAGCTTGTAAAGGAAACCGCCGCCCTGCTGTCGGGTATAGAAAATCATATGTTTGAAACACATCTGATAGTCCGTACGGTGCTTGGACTTTCGCCTATGGACTTGGTTTTGTCGCATAAGAGTGAGGCAGACGACGAGGCGGTGGAGAAAATCCGCAGTTATGCACAAAGACGCATAAACGGCGAGCCGATTCAGTACATACTCGGCACGCAGGAGTTTATGGGTATTGAATTTGAGGTTGACAAAAACGTGCTTATCCCGAGAGCAGACACCGAAACGCTGGTTGAGGTTGTTTTGAAACAGCTTTCGGGAAACGGTGCGAGTATGCTCGATATCGGCTGCGGTAGCGGCTGTGTGGGACTTTCGGCAGCATATCATAATAATAGGATATACCTTCGGGGTATTGATATTTCGCTTGCGGCTACTGCACTTTCCCGAAAAAATGCCGAGCGGCTTGGTATTTCGGAGCGTGCCGATTTTACGGTTTGTGATATTATGACCGAGCATCTTTCGGGTAAATATGACGTGATAGTATCCAATCCGCCGTATATCAGAACGGACGTAATCCCGACCTTGATGCGTGAGGTGCAGTGCTTTGAGCCGCATCTTGCACTTGACGGCGGTGCTGACGGACTGAAATTCTACCGCAGAATTGTCTCCGAGGCAAAAATTCTTTTGAATGAAAACGGCTTTCTTGCCTTTGAAATCGGTTATGACCAAGGCGAGAGCGTGTCCGAGCTTATGGCGGACGGTTTTTGTGATGTAACCGTTACCAAGGACCTTTGCGGTAACGACAGAGTGGTGTCAGGACGGCGTAAATATTAAATTTTGATTACTGATATTGACAGATAGTGGTATTCCAAAGTATAATTAGCGTGGAGGGATAGTAATGAATATGCACAAAATTGTAGGTCTTTATACCGATATGGGCTACAAGCACGAACGCCTTTTAAAGCAGGCGGCGGCATACAAAACTGAGGATAATGTAAGACCGAATATTACCATTTACCTTTCCGATAATTTCATAGAGGAAAAACATAAGGAAAATCCGCATTTGTCGCTTGATGAGTGTGAATACATATGGACAGGAAGTCTTTTTTACGACGCTTTGATAAATTTTGAAGGGTTTATTCTGCACGCATCTGCGGTTATGATGGACGGCAGAGCATATTTGTTCTCCGCACCGAGCGGTACGGGCAAATCTACGCATACCTCGCTCTGGCTGAAGCATTTCGGTGACAGGGCACAGATTTTGAATGACGATAAGCCTGCAATACGTGTAACCGACAACGGTATCAGAGCCTACGGCACACCGTGGAGCGGTAAAACCGACCTTAATATAAATACCGACGCAGAGCTTGCAGGTATTTGCTTTTTGGAGCGTGATACCACCAACCATATCGAGGAAATCTCCAAGGCGGAGGCGATTGTCAAGGTACTTAATCAAACACTTCGCCCCTCCGAGGAAAAGCAGATGGGAATGCTGCTCGACACTCTCGACGTCGTAATCAGCAAAATACCTATCTACAAAATGGGCTGTACTATAAGCGAAGAGGCGGTAGAGATGGCATATAACAAGATGAAATAATATGGTTAGGCGGAAAGCAAGTTTTAAGCAGTTTGTTCTTATTGAAAAAACAGAAAGACACTTTTATTGTATCTTTCTGTTTTTGTTTTATAAATCGTTTCTTATCAAATCCTCATAGGTCTCTCTCTTAACAACAACCTTTGCCGCACCGTCCGATACCGCAACCATTGCAGGGCGGGGAATACGGTTGTAATTTGATGACATTGAGTAGTTATAAGCGCCCGTTGCAAGCACTGCGAGTGTGTCGCCTACTCTGATTTCGGGCATTTTTATGTCTTTTAAGAGAATGTCGCCCGACTCACAGCATTTACCTGCGATTGTAACAGTTTCGCAAGGCTCGGCACTAGCGTTGTTGGCAACTACCGCCGTGTACTCCGACTCATACATAATATATCTCGGATTGTCGCACATACCGCCGTCTACCGAAATGTACTTTCTCACATTCTTTATATCCTTGACGCCGCCGACGGTGTAGAGCGTAACGCCTGCCGAAGCAACGATTGACCTGCCTGGCTCCATATAGATAAACGGCAGCTTTACACCTCTTTTTTCCGACATAGCCTTTACCACCTCGGAAACGTGCCTGATATACTCGTCATATTCAATCGGGTCGTCGCTCTCGGTATATCTGATACCGTAGCCGCCGCCGAGATTAAGCTCGTCAATCTCCAAACAGAGCTTGTCCTTAAGGTCGCCGATAAAGTCCATCATAACCTCTGCCGCCTTCAAAAACGGGTCGATATCAAAAATCTGCGAGCCGATATGACAATGCACGCCCGTCACCTTGACATTTTCCATCGAAACAGCTCTTTCGATAATCTCGAAAGCCTCGCCGTTTTCAAGGGCAACACCGAACTTTGAGTCAATCTGTCCCGTCTGTACAAAGCTGTGCGTGTGTGCGTCAACTCCCGGCTTGATACGGAACATTATCTTCTGCACCTTGCCGTGCTTTGCGGCGATTGAATTAAGCCTTTCAAGCTCGTATATGTTATCGACTATGATATGACCGACATTGTTTTCGACCGCCATTTCAAGCTCGTCGGCTGTCTTGTTGTTGCCGTGGAAGCAGATTTTTTCCATAGGGAAATCCGCCTTGATTGCGGTATAAAGCTCGCCGCCTGAAACAACGTCAAGTCCGAGTCCCTCCTCTGCCGCAATACGGCAGGTGAAAAGGGTGCAAAGTGCCTTGTTCGCATAAAGAACAAGACCCCTGCCGCCGTAGTACTTGTCCATTGCGGTTTTATAGGTACGGCAGTTCTCCCTGACTAAATCCTCGTCCAGCACATAAAGCGGTGTGCCGAACTCCTTTGCAAGGCTGACAGCGTCATTTTTGCCTATTACAAGGTGATTTTCACCGTTTACCGATAGATTTTTTGATACAAACATTTTGATGCTCCCTTCAAAAATATTTAAAAAGGGGCGTAAAAACCCGCAGAACGGATTTTGTTGCCCCATCAGATTATGCGTATTGACTGTCCTCATTTTCACGGACAAGTATCGGCTCTGCCCCGTTTTCTATACAATCACGTGTGATTACACACTTTTTCACGGTACTGTCCGACGGAACGGAGTACATAACGTCAAGTGTTGCCTCCTCGATAATCGAACGCAGTCCTCTTGCACCTGTATTACGCTTCTGTGCCTGCTCCGCAATCGCCTCGAGTGCGTCGTCCTCCACCACAAGCTCTACACCGTCAAGCGTAAGCAAGGTCTTGTACTGCTTAACGAGTGCGTTTTTCGGCTTTGTCAGAATATCCACAAGTGCCGCCTTGTCGAGCTGGTCGAGCTTTGCAACTACGGGAAGTCTGCCGATAAATTCGGGGATAAGTCCAAATTTGAGCAAATCCTGCGGTACAAGCTGTGCCAAAAGCTCGGAAATGTTAGCGTCCTTGCGGCTTTCCACCTCTGCACCGAAGCCGAGTGCCTTTTTACCCACACGGTCGCCGATAATCTTCTCAATACCGTCAAATGCACCGCCGCAGATAAAGAGTATATTTGTGGTATCAATCTGTATGAAATCCTGATGCGGATGCTTTCTGCCGCCGTTGGGGGGAACAGATGCAATTGTACCCTCAAGCACCTTTAAAAGCGTCTGCTGAACGCCCTCGCCGCTGACGTCACGGGTGATGGATACATTTTCCGACTTTCGTGCAATCTTGTCAATCTCGTCAATGTATATAATGCCTCGCTCTGCCGCCTCGATATCGTAGTCCGCCGCCTGAATGAGCTTTAACAGTATATTTTCGACGTCCTCGCCGACATAGCCTGCCTCGGTAAGCGAGGTAGCGTCTGCAATTGCAAAGGGTACGTCAAGTATGCGTGCGAGGTTTTGCACCAAAAAGGTCTTTCCCGAGCCTGTCGGACCGACAAGCAGGATATTACTCTTTTGCAGCTCCACATCGCCTGCGGCATTCTGATGCTCGATACGCTTGTAATGGTTGTACACCGCAACCGACAAAATTTTCTTCGCCGATTCCTGACCGATTACATACTGGTCAAGCACAGCCTTAATCTCGGCAGGCTTGGGCAGACCGCTGATGTCGGACACACCCTCGGGTGTACCGTATTCGCCGCCCATCGCCTGATTGCACAGCGTTACGCAATTATTGCAGATGTATGTTCCGCCGCCCTTGAAAAGCTGTTGAACATCATACTCCGATTTACCGCAGAAGGAACAAAAGCGTTCCTTACCTTCGTTTCTTTTTGCCATTTATATCTGTCCTCTGTTATTTCTTTCTCGGGAGGATAACCTCGTCTATAAGACCGTATGCCCTTGCCTCGTCAGCACTCATAAAGTTATCACGCTCAGTATCCGCCATAACACGGTCGAGCGGCTGTCCGCTGCGTTCTGCAAGGATTTCGTTGAGGTGCTTTTTCATTTTTATGATACGCTCTGCGTGAATCTGAATGTCGGTAGCCTGTCCCTGCATACCGCCGAGAGGCTGATGAATCATAATCTCGCTGTTCGGAAGTGCAAATCTCTTGCCCTTCGCACCTGCCGTAAGCAGGAATGCGCCCATAGAAGCCGCCATACCCACGCAGATAGTGGATACGTCGCACTTTATGTACTGCATCGTATCATAAATTGCCATACCTGCGGTGATTGAGCCGCCCGGACTGTTAATATACAGCTGTATATCCTTATCGGGGTCACGCCCTTCAAGATATAAAAGCTGTGCTACAACAAGAGATGCCGACGCATCGTTTACCTCCTCGCCGAGGAAAACAATTCTGTCCTCCAAAAGACGTGAGAAGATGTCATACGAACGCTCGCCTCTGCCTGTCTGTTCTACTACCATTGGTACTAAACTCACTTGCTTTCAATCCTTTCAATGTTGAATTTGAAGATGCTCTTCCCCCGAAAAAATGTTGCTTAAATTATTTAATCTTTGCCTTGTTTACAAGAAGGTCAACTGTCTTTGACATCTTAACGTCGCTTGCAATGTTCTCCTTCTCTGCATCGGAGATAAGCTCGTTGAGCTTGTCAAGCTCCATATTGTACATCTTTGCCATCTCGGCAATCTTGTCATTAACCTCTTCGTCTGTAACGTCAACCTTTTCAGCCTTACATACAGCCTCAAGAACGAGCATTGTCTTGCACTGCTTTTCAGCCTGCTCTCTGAAGCCTTCCTTGAAGCTTTCAGGTGTTGAGCCTGTGTACTGCATATACATTTCAAGGTTCATACCCTGATACTGCAATCTCTGTGCGAAATCCTGTACCATAGAATCAATCTGTGCGTCAACCATAGCCTTAGGCATATCAACCTCGGCATTCTCGCAGACCTTTTCGATAACAGCGTTTTCTGTTTCGGTCTTAGTCTTGTTTGCAGCGTCCTTTTCAAGACGCTCCTTAACGCTCTTCTTGTATTCGTCAAGAGTTTCGAACTCGCTTACCTCTGATGCGAAATCATCGTCAAGCTCGGGAAGCTCCTTAACCTTGAGCTCGTGGATTTTTACCTTGAACATTGCGTCCTTGCCTGCAAGGTCTGCTGCGTGATACTCGGTCGGGAAGGTTACATTAACCTCAACGTCCTCGCCTGCATTCTTGCCTACAAGCTGCTCCTCAAAGCCGGGGATAAAGCTGCCCGAGCCAAGCTCAAGCTCATAGCCCTCGCCCTTGCCGCCGTCAAATGCAACGCCGTCTGCAAAGCCTTCAAAGTCGATTACTGCGATATCGCCGTTAGCAGCTGCTCTGTCCTCAACGGGAACGAGTCTTGCGTTTCTCTGCTGTGCTGTTTCAAGCTCCTTTGCAACATCTTCATCTGTTACAGTATGCTCAATCTTTTCGATTTTTATACCCTTGTATTCGCCGAGTG
Source organism: Clostridia bacterium (assembly GCA_017483065.1). Taxonomy (GTDB): domain Bacteria; phylum Bacillota; class Clostridia; order UBA1381; family UBA1381; genus HGM11525. The sequence goes on from JAFULX010000109.1 coordinate 8,168, forward strand.
TAACCTCAGGCTTTGTTGTAACAAGTGCGGTGAACACTACGGGAGCGCCGTCCTTGATTTCATCAACGTCAAGCTCGGGACGTGCAACAGGCTCAAGCTCAGCTTCCTTAACAGCTGCCTCGTATGCTTCGGGAAGTACGAGATTGATTGCATCGTCATAGAATACTGCCTTTGTGTAATACTTCTCGATTACAGCACGGGGTACCTTACCCTTTCTGAATCCAGGAACGCTGTATTTGCTTGCATTTTTAGCGTAAACCTTCTTAATTGCCGCTTCAAAATCTTCAGCGGAAACCTCGAATACCACCTTGACCAGGTTCTTCTCTACCTGCTCTGTCTTAACTGCCATTTTGATTTCCTCCTACTGTTTAATTCGTGCGTATTATAATACACCCAATTTTACATTCACATAATTATACCATAAATTTAGAAAATTTCAATCACTTTTTTGAAAAAACATTTAATTTTTATGTAATTCTGCCAAAAAACGCCGCCTAATCTACTAAAATGGGCATAAATCCGAGATAATCTGCGGCACAAAGCTTGTATTTCACTCCGTTTTGTACACCCTCAAAAGCGTTCTGCGAGCCATTTCGGTGCAGATGTCCGTAGTAGCAACGTGTTATGCCCTCTTTTTCCAGAAGCTCAACCATAGGATTTCGGCGGAAATCCTTCATAAGCGGTGGATAATGCAGAAATACCGCAATATTGTTACAGCCAGCCTTTTTTGCCGACTTGATACTTGCCTCAAGACGCAGAAGCTCACGGTTGTACAGACGTTGGTTTTCCTCGTTCATAACACCCTGAGGTACAAGCCAGCCCCGTGTGCCTGCAATTGCAATGCCGTCCGCTGTGAAGAAATTATTGTGCAAAAATTCGATATTCCGCCAGTTGTGCTCCGAAACAAAGCTTTTCAGCTTGTTTGCGGTTGTCCACCAATAGTCGTGGTTGCCCTTTAAGAGGATTTTTCTGCCAGGGAGGGCGGTAAGGTATTCAAAATCCTTGACCGACTGCTCCAGATATGTCGCCCACGAAAAATCTCCGCCAAGTACGACGGTATCGTCCTCTTTTATGACCGACAGCCAGTTTTCACGAAGTCTGTCAACATAATTTGTCCACGCACTGCCAAAAATATCCATCGGCTTGTCAATGCCGAGCGGCAGGTGCAGGTCTGAGATAGTATAAACTGCCATATCAGATTACCTGCTTGATTATACCGAAGGAAAGGAGCGACATAATAAGTCCTGCCGCAACCACGCCGAGGAAAATGAACGGCAGCGACTCACGCTTTTTCATTCGCAGAAGCGACGCAATCAATGCACCTGTCCACGCACCTGTACCAGGGAGCGGTATGCCGACAAAGAGGAAAAGTCCCCATCTGCCGTATTTTGTGATTTGGTCAGACTTGGAAAGAGCCTTGTTTTCCAACCGTTCTACGAGATTTTTCAGCCGTGTCTTTTTCAGCCACGCAAATATCTTATCAATGAAAAGAAGGATAAAGGGTATCGGCAGCATATTGCCGAGAACGGCAATTATAAAGGTGGACAGAAATTCCATCTTCAAAAAGCCTGCCGCAAGTATAGAGCCTCTAAGCTCCAATATGGGTATCATTGAAACGATAAATACTATCAGCTCCTTGGGCAGACTGCCCGAAAAGTTGTCCACTATCATTGTTACAAGTCCGTCTGTCAATTTAAAACACTCCTTAAATTTTACATATCATTTCTATTTTATAATAACTCACGGTAAAAATCAATTAAAAAAGTGTAAATTTTTTCATTTTTTATGCCAAAAGCGGTGCAAATTTCCCAAAATAAAGAAATTTTTCGCAAAATTCTTGTAATGGAATGAAATTTGGTGTATAATGGAGAGTGAGAAAGAATAATTTTGAAAGGAAACGGAAATCAAATGGAGAATGAAATTCAGTTATCCGAGCTTTTGCAGGTAAGACGTGATAAGCTTTCCGAGCTTCAGGAGGCGGGCAGAGACCCGTTCCAAATCACTAAATTTGACAGAACACATACCTCGGGTGCGATTAAAGATAATTACACCGAGGAGGACAGAGAGCTTACAAAAAGAGGCTCTGACGAGGTTGAGATTATTAAGGCTAAAATTTCCGCACTCGACGGACAGAAGGTTGCGGTTGCAGGACGTATTATGTCCAAAAGAGGTATGGGCAAGGTAGGCTTTGTTCATATTGCCGATATAGACGGACAGATTCAGCTTTTCGTCAAGAAGGATATCCTCGGCGAGGAGGAGTATGACCGCTTTAAGAAGCTTGATATAGGCGATATTGTTGGTGCAGAGGGTGAGGTTTTCACCACTCAGACAGGTGAAATTTCCATAAGAGCGGACAAGCTTACACTGCTTTCAAAATCTCTTCTGCCGCTGCCCGAGAAGTTCCACGGTCTTGTTGACCCCGATTTGAGATACCGTCAGCGATATGTTGACCTCATTATGAACGAGGACGTGAAAAAGACCTTTATCGCACGCAGTAAGCTTGTTCGTGCCGTGCGTAATTTTATGGACAGCAAGGGCTTTATTGAGGTTGAAACCCCGACGCTCAATACTATCCCAGGCGGTGCGAATGCAAGACCGTTTATCACACATCATAATGCACTCGATATTGATATGTATATGAGAATTGCGACCGAGCTGCACCTCAAGAGATTGATTGTCGGCGGCTTGGAGAAGGTTTATGAAATCGGAAGAATTTTCCGTAACGAGGGTATGGATATCCGTCATAATCCCGAGTTTACTACAATCGAATCTTATGAGGCTTATGCTGATTTCAACGCTGTTATGGATAATACCGAGGAGCTTATCCGCTACTGTGCCCGTGAGGTTTGCGGCACCGAGCAGATTACCTATCAGGGCGTTGAGATTGACCTGTCGCATTTCGAGCGTTTGACGATGATTGATTCTATCAAGAAATACGCAGGCGTTGACTTTAACGAGATTAAGACCGATGAGGAGGCACAGAGAGTTGCCAAGGAAAGAGGTCTTGAGCTTGACCCGATTAAGACTACAAGAGGCGATATTATCGCACTGTTCTTTGACGAATATGTTGAGGAAAAGCTCGTGCAGCCGACATTTATCACAGAGTATCCCGTGGAGATTTCGCCGCTTGCAAAGAGGATTCCAAACCGCCCCGAGCTTACAGAGAGATTTGAGCTGTTTATTACAAGCCGTGAAATCGGTAATGCATTCTCCGAGCTTAACGACCCGATTGACCAGCGTAAGAGATTTGAGGCACAGGCGGCACTCCGTGCGGCAGGCGATGAGGAGGCAAACTATGTTGACGAGGACTTCCTTAATGCCCTTGAATACGGTATGCCCCCGACAGGCGGTGTCGGTATCGGTATCGACCGACTGGCAATGCTCCTTACCGACAGCTATTCGATACGAGATGTAATATTGTTCCCGACAATGAAGCCGCTTTCCGACAAGTAAGTTCGAAAAGCGAATGCGACGAGCAGGGAGCGGGTAACAAATAATCAACAAAAAGCTTTGCGGTGTTATGCCTGCAAAGCTTTTTCTGTTTCGGCAAATAAAATATCTATTGTAATTTTTGCCCATAGGGTGTATAATGGTAAAAAGCCAAACTGAAAGGAAAAGATTATGGACAAGGCAAAGATTGACAGAATAAATGAGCTGTACCGCAAATCCAAGGCGGAGGGACTGACCGACGCCGAGAAAGAGGAACAGCAGGCACTTCGCAGAGAATATCTCGACTCGATAAAGAGTAATTTCAGAAGTACTCTCAATTCGATTGAATATACCGACTAATGCTATGAAAAGCTTATTTGACAAGCTTACCGCTTATGCGGACAGGCACCGAATTTCCTTTGCAATGCCCGGTCACAAGGGCGGCAGAGGTTTATCGGAGGAATTTAAAAGTAATATTGCGAGGATTGATGTAACCGAGCTTGCGGATACTGAAAATCTGCACGCACCCAAGTGCGAGCTTGCCGAGGCAAGCAAGGCACTTGCGGAACGCTTTGGTGCAAAGGAGAGCTTTTTTCTAACGGGTGGCTCGACGGAGGGCGTGCATATAATGCTTTTTTGTGCGGTAAGGGGCGGAAAGCTTCTTACAAACCGTACCTGTCACCGTTCGGTTATAAATGCGGCGGTGATTGCAGGCTTCGGAGTGGAGTTTTTGCGTCAGGAACAGGATACGGGTATTATGACGCCCAAGCCGCCGACCGCAGAGGAGGTTGAACGTGCATTAAGAGAAAGCGGCGATATTGCCGCCTGTATCATCACCTCGCCCGATTACTACGGTCATATTGCCGATATTGAGGGGATTGCGGACGTCTGTCACAGGGCAGGAATCCCCCTTTTGGTTGACGAAGCGCACGGTGCACAGCTGTCCGCTGACGGTATGTGCGGCGGTGCGATTTTGCACGGTGCGGATATGGCGGTGCAGAGTGCACACAAAACGCTCAATGCACTTAATCAGGCGGCATTTCTTCATTTTAACAGCACTTTGATTGACGGTGCGTCGGTGCGTGCTATGACAGCGATGGTCGGCACGAGCAGTCCGTCCTATCCGATAGTTGCCTCGGCACAGCTTGCCCTTGACGGTCTTACGGGCAGCGATTGGTGTGACCTTTGCGATTATCTGGACAAAAAACGGACAAGCCTTAAAGAGCGTACAAAAATTGTTTATCCCGAAGGCGAGGTTGACCGAGCAAGAGTGGTTTTCGGCTTATCGGGATATGAGCTTTCGGGGTACGAGGCGGAGCAGATTTTAAGGGAACGGTATAACATTGACGTTGAAATGTCGGACAGATATAATGTCGTATGTATAGTCACTCCGACCAATACGAGGGAGGAAATTGACCTGTTGTTTCGGGCAGCGGAGGAGATTGTCCGTGATGTCGGATACAGAAATGAGCCGACCTATCCCGAGCCACCGAGACCGAAAACGGTTATGACGCCGAGGGAGGCTTTTTGGTCAAAGGGCGAGAATGTTGGTTTGACAGATGCAGTGGGCAGGGTGTCGAGGGCGAATGTATCTGCATATCCGCCAGGGATTGCGATAATTGCAGCAGGTGAGGAAATCACAGAGGAAATTGCGGATTATATACTGAAAATTGAGGCGCTCGGAGCAGAGATTGAGGGTATGACGGACGGAAAAATCTCTGTTTCGGCAAAATAGTGAAGAATGGAAGATATAAGAATTGTCGGCATAATCAGCGAGATTATTTATCAGAACTCGGAAAACGGCTACACCGTCTGCGAGATTGAAAATGAAGACGAGGGCATATTTACTGCAACGGGGTATATGCCCTATTTGAGCGTGGGCGAAACGATTGCACTGATTGGACAGTGGGTGGAGCATCCCGACTACGGCGAGCAGTTCAAGGTGACAAGCTACGAATCACTGCTGCCGACCGACGAGGCGGCAATCCTGAAATATCTGTCCTCGGGCATTATTGCGGGAATTGGTGCGGCTACGGCGAAAAATCTGGTCGCACATTTCGGCGAGAATACCTTTGATATAATGCTCAACAATCCCTCACGGCTTGCCGAAATCAGGGGCATATCCCCGAAAAAGGCGGAGAAAATCGGAGCGGCATTTCTTGAATTGCAGTCAATGCAGGGTATAGTGCTGTATCTTCAGCAGTTCAATATTGGTGCGTCGGTTGCAATGCGTGTACAGAAGATGTTCGGTCAGAGTGCGGTGGAGCGGATAAAGGAAAATCCGTATATTCTTGCAGACAGCGTGGACGGCATAGGCTTCCGTACAGCGGACGAAATCGCATTTTTTCAGGGTATGCCGAAAAACAGCCCTGTCCGTATCCGTCACGGTATAAAATATATTCTGCGTGATGCGGCGTACAGCGGCGGTCATACATACCTGTTGCAGGAACAGCTTACCGCACTTGCGAGTAAAAAGCTTGATGTAACAGCGGAGGAGGCAATGGACGGAATAAGCTCGCTTGCTCTTACGCACTCGGTTTATATTGAAGATTTTCCCGACGGTAAGAGAGTCAGCCTTGCAATTCTGTATTCCGCCGAAACCTACGTTGCACGGCGAATATGGGCGATGTCGCATACATTGCCGTCATATATTCCCGAGCAGGCTGCGGTTGATGAGGTGATTTCAAAGGCGGAGGAGTCGGGCGGAATAACGCTTGCCGAGGAACAGAAGGCGGCGGTACAGGCGGCGGCAGAGCGGTCGTGTATGGTAATCACGGGCGGTCCTGGAACAGGTAAAACTACTATCATAAAGACGATAATAAGCCTGATGCACAGCCTTTCACAGGAAATAGTGCTTGCCGCACCGACGGGCAGAGCGGCAAAGCGAATGACCGCTGTTGCGGGCATTGAGGCTAAAACTCTGCACAGACTTTTAGGTATGAAGCCGTCGGACGATGAGATAAGCTTTACGCATAACGAGAGCAATCCGCTGACCGCAGACGTGGTGATTGTCGACGAGGCGAGTATGATTGACATACAGCTTGCCGCCTCGCTTTTACAGGCGATAAAACCCGGTGCAAAGCTGATTTTGTGCGGCGACGCCGACCAATTGCCGTCGGTCGGACCGGGAAATGTTCTGCGTGACATAATTGCGTCGGGACACGTTACGACAATTGCACTCGGACATATTTTCAGACAAGCGGAGGAAAGCCTGATAGTAGTGAACGCACACCGCATAAACAGTGGTGAAATGCCGATTATTGACGCAAAGGACAAGGACTTTTTCCTCTTACAGCGAAAATCACCCGAGCATATCACACAGACCGTCGCAGACCTTTACAAAATACGTCTGCCGAGGTCGTATAATATAGAGCCAATCTCGAAAATTCAGGTGCTTTCGCCGTCCAAAAAGGGTGCGGCAGGCACGATTGCCTTAAATCGTGAGCTGCAATATGCGATGAATCCGCCCGATATGCTCAAAACAGAGCACAGGAGCGGAAACACAATCTTCCGTGTCGGCGATAAGGTGATGCAGATAAAAAATGACTACGATATAATGTGGATAAGGGAAAACGGCGAGGTCGGTTCGGGAATTTTCAACGGCGATATGGGTATTATTGAGAGCATATCGCTCAAGGACAAGACAATGACGATTATTTTCGACGACAAAGAGGTGGAATATCCGTTCGCAAATCTGGAAAAGCTCGACCTTGCCTATGCCGTAACCGTGCATAAAAGTCAGGGCAGCGAGTTTCCTGTGGTAATCCTTGCTCTTGCAAGCTTTGCACCTATGCTGATGTACCGCAATCTGCTGTACACGGCGGTGACCCGTGCAAGAGATATGGTGGTTATTGTCGGCAGAAGTGAGGAAATCAGACGAATGGTGGAGAATAACGACCGCCATATCCGTTACACAAGCCTTTGTGAACGACTCGGGGCAATTGCCGAGGGTGAAAACGGCATATTCAAAATGGGGGATTAAGATGGACAGAATTTTTCGTAAATTTTCGGCCTTGTGCATAGTGCTTGCCGCCGTTTTGTGGGGTATAATCGGAATTTTTGTAAGAAGCCTTTCTGCCAAAGGACTTGGCTCTGCGGAAATTATGCTGGTGCGTACGGCATTTGCAACGGTGGGTATATTTTTGTACCTCGCACTTTTCGACCGTGACCGTTTAAGGGTAAAAATCAAAGATTTATGGCTCTTTTTCGGTACGGGCATAGTCAGCTTTCTGACCTTCGGCTGTGCGTATTTCGCTACAATCGAAATGACATCGGTATCCACTGCGGCGGTGCTTCTCTATACCTCGCCGATTTTTGTGACGCTGATGGCGGCGGTATTTTTTGGAGAAAAGCTTACTGCTGTAAAGCTTACGGCACTTGCAGCTGCGGTGGCGGGCTGCGTGCTTGTTTCGGGCGGCTTCGGCGGTGAGGCTGTTGGTATAAAGGGACTTTTGTGCGGACTTTTGTCGGGATTTTGCTATGGACTTTACAGTATATTCGGACGTGTTGCGTCAAAGAAATATTCCGCAATTACCGTGACGGCATACACATTTTTGTTTGCAACCGCAGGCGGACTTTTCGTCGCAGATTTGCCGAAAACGACGGCGGTGGTTCTCGGCGAGCCTGCGATAGTACCGTATCTGATACTGTTTGCACTTGCAACGGCGGTTGTGCCGTATATATTATATACGGGCGGTCTGAAATACACCCCTGCGGGCAAAGCGGCGGTAATCGCCTGTGCAGAGCCTGTTGTTGCGGCGATAATCGGCACGGCGGTATTCGGCGACAAAATGACTGTCGGCGGTATTTTGGGAACACTGCTCATTCTCGGTGCAATCCTGATATTAAACAAAACCATATGGAGGAAAACGTTAAAAACGAATAAAATAATACATACAGTGGGGAAAATAACTTGACAGAATGGGCAATTACTGATAAAATATAACAAAAATATATGCCGATTAAGGCGAAAGGGTTGGTAAATATGAAGAAAATCTTAGCATTGATTATGGCGGCGGCAATGGGTATGTCCCTTGCATCGTGCGGAAAAGACGGCTATACGGTGGGTATCTGCCAGCAGATGCCTCACGTTGCACTCGACTCTGCAACAGAGGGCTTCCAGACAGCTCTTACCGAGGCTCTCGGTGAGGAAAATGTCACCTTCCTCGTACAGAACGCACAGGGCGATTCAACCGCTTGTACAACTATCGTAAATGACTTTGTAACAAAGAATGTTGACCTTATTCTCGGTAATGCTACCAACGCATTGCAGGCTGCTGCAAACGGTACGGCTACTATCCCCGTACTCGGTACATCTGTTACAGAATACGGCACAGCACTCGGTATCGAGGACTTTGACGGTCTTGTAGGTACAAACGTATCGGGTACATCTGACCTTGCTCCGCTTGACGAGCAGGCTGCTATTATCACAGATATATTCCCCGACACAAAGACAGTAGGTCTGCTTTACTGCTCCGCAGAGCCGAACTCGGCATATCAGGTTAAGGTTGTAAAGGAAAACCTTGAGGCTAAAGGCATCACCTGCACAGAGTTCCCGTTCGCAGACTCCAACGATATCACAGCTGTTTCCAAGGCAGCGGCTGCGGCATCTGATGTAATCTATATCCCGACCGATAATACAGCGGCGGCTTGTGCCGAAGCAATCAACGGTGCGGTATTGCCGACAGGCACACCTATTGTTGGCGGTGACGAGGGTATCTGCTCGGGCTGCGGTATCGCAACACTTTGCATCGACTACTATGACCTCGGCGTAACCACAGGTAAGATGGCTGCAAAAATCCTTACAGGCGAGGCTGATATTGCCGAAATGGAAATTGCATATGCAGAGAACTTTGAAAAGGTTTATAACCCCACAAACTGCGAAGCTCTTAAGATTGATACAGCTGCATTGGAAGCAGCAGGTTATGTTGCAATTGAGAAATAACTGACGCAAAAAATAAGCGTCGCATCTTACCTGTTATCAGAACTTGAAGTACTTTTGTACGTCGGCGTTCCTCAAACAGGCAACCTGCTTGCTTCTTTTCTGCGTTGAATTGGTACCGCTTTCACAGCGGAAGAATGGAGATTACGGTATAATGTTAATAAATTGGCTCGGAGCACTCCCCGGTGCTGCCGCACAGGGTATGATTTGGGGAATTATGGCGATAGGTGTTTATATAACCTATAAAATATTGGATATTGCCGACCTTACGGTTGACGGCTCGATTTGTACGGGCGGTGCGGTTTGTGCCGTACTCGTTGCAAGCGGCGTCAATGTATGGGTTGCTATGCTTGCGGCATTTATTGCAGGTATGCTTGCAGGTCTTGTAACGGGCATACTGCATACGCTAATGGGTATTCCTGCGATATTGGCGGGAATACTCTCACAGCTTATTTTGTGGTCGGTCAACCTCAAAATTATGGGACAGCCGAATATCGCACTGCCTGCAAGAAATTATGAGCTTATTCTGGCACAAATGAATATCAATCAGTCGCTTTTGATGCTGATTGTTATGATTGCTGTGTTCATACCGCTCCTGTACTGCTTTTTCGGTACGGAGGTCGGTGCGTCGTTGCGTGCGACGGGCAATAACCTCAATATGAGCCGTGCTCAGGGCATAAACACCGATATCACCAAAACACTCGGTCTTGTTCTTTCAAACGGCATTGTTGCTCTGTCGGGTGCACTTTTGGCACAGTATCAGGGCTTTGCCGATATCAATATGGGCAGAGGTGCAATCGTTATCGGTCTTGCGGCGGTAATTATCGGCGAGGCGGTAACGTCAAGGCTTTCCTTTAACCTCGGACTAAGAATGTTGGGTGTGATTATCGGCGGAGTGATTTACTACTTTGTATATCAGACGGTAATATTCCTCGGTCTTGATGCCGACCTTTTGAAGATGCTTTCCGCAATCGTCGTGGCAATCTTCTTGGCAGTACCCTATTGGAAGAAGAACTATTTTACCAAGGCAAAGGGGGTTAAGGTATGCTCGAAATAAAGAATATTACCAAAACCTTTAATGCAGGTACGGTCAATGAAAAGGTTGCACTCAATAACTTGAATTTAACTCTGAAAAAGGGCGATTTTGTAACGGTAATCGGCGGCAACGGTGCAGGTAAATCCACGATGCTCAATGCCATTGCAGGTGCGTGGAAGCCCGATTCGGGCAGTATTGTCGTTGACGGTATTGATATTACCGCAATGCCCGAGCATAAGAGGGCGAAATTCCTCGGCAGAGTTTTTCAGGACCCGATGATGGGAACTGCGGCGGATATGCAGATTGACGAAAATTTAGCACTTGCAAAACGCAGGGGCAAAAGCCGTAGCTTCAAGTGGTGGATTAAAGCCGAGGAGCGTGGCGAATACCGTGAAATGCTGAAAGCTCTTGACCTCGGACTTGAAGAACGCCTGACAACCAAGGTAGGACTTCTCTCGGGCGGTCAGCGGCAGGCGATAACCTTGCTGATGGCGTCTCTCAACGAGCCTAAGCTTCTGCTGCTCGATGAGCATACGGCGGCACTCGACCCGAAAACTGCGGCAAAGGTGCTTGAAATCACCGACCGCATTGTTGAGAAAAACAACCTCACCACCCTTATGATTACACATAATATGAAGGACGCAATTGCTCACGGCAACCGCCTTATTATGATGCACGAGGGACACGTTATTGTCGACGTCGAGGGTGAGGAAAAGAAGAGCCTCACCGTTGAGGATTTGATGCACCTGTTTGTTAAACAGAGCGGCGAGGAATTTGCTAACGACCGAGCTGTACTTTCATAAATTATCAAGGAGCTGTACAAACGACAGCTCCTCGTTTTTTTGTGAGCCAAAAGTCAAGCCGCTTTTAGTTGACAAAATCAAAGGCAGTATGATATAATACAAAACAATGTTTTGTGACATACTATTAAAAATAATAAAAGAGGATAAGAGTATGGGAAGGGAAAAACTTAAAAGCCGTCTTGGCTTTATTTTAATCAGCGCTGGGTGTGCAATAGGAATAGGAAATGTATGGAAATTTCCATATATGGCAGGTGAAAACGGCAGAGGAATATTTGTACTTTTCTATCTGCTGTTTCTGCTTGGAATGGGCGTACCTGCTCTCACCGTTGAGTTCGCACTCGGCAGAGCGGCAGGGACAAGTCCTGCGAAATTGTACCAAAAGCTTGAAAAATCGGGGCAGAAATGGCATCTTCATTCTTATGCCGCAGTTATCGGCAACTATCTTCTGATGATGTTCTATACCGTGGTTGCAGGCTGGATGCTGAATTACTTCGTTTTTACCGCATGCGGTACGTTTGAGGGACTTCCTGCAAAGGGTGTAGGGGCGGTTTTCGAGGCTATGTGCCAGAATCCCGTCGCAATGACGGTTTATATGGGTATTACTGTGGCGGCAGGCTTTCTGGTCTGCTCGCTCGGTGTACAGAACGGACTTGAAAAGGTATCAAAGGTTATGATGGTCGCACTTTTAGCGATTATGGTAGTGCTTGCCGTAAACAGCGTGTTTATGGAGGGCGGCAGAGAGGGACTTAAATTCTATCTTATGCCCGATACCGAACGGCTTATGGAACAGGGTATCGTAAATGTGCTTGTCGCTGCGATGAATCAGGCGTTTTTTACTCTCAGTATAGGTATGGGTTCAATGGCGATTTTCGGCAGTTATATCGGACGTGACCGTGCTCTTTTGGGCGAGTCGGTCAATGTCGCACTTTTGGACACCTTTGTGGCGATTGCGTCGGGACTTATTATTTTCCCTGCCTGCTTTGCGTACAATGTCGATGTCGGCAGCGGCCCGAGTCTGGTTTTCGTAACCCTGCCCAACATCTTCAATAATATGCCCTACGGCAGAATTTGGGGAAGTCTGTTTTTCGTGTTTATGACCTTTGCGGCATTCTCAACGGTCATTGCCGTGTTTGAGAATATTATTTCCTGTACAATGGATATGTTCGGTATCAGTCGAAAAAAAGCGTGCGTTATAAACGGAATTTTAATCTTTGTTCTGTCTGTGCCGTGTGCACTCGGCTTTAATCTGTGGAGCAGCTTTGAGCCGCTCGGCCAGGGTACAAACATAATGGATTTGGAGGACTTTATCGTATCCAATCTCATTCTGCCAATCGGTGCGATTTGTTATATCCTGTTCTGTACCTCACGCTGGGGAATGGGCTGGGACAAATTTGTCGATGAGGCAAATGCGGGCAAGGGTCTTAAGGTTGCAAAATGGATGAAAGGCTATGTAAGCTATGTATTGCCCGTAATCATATTTGCGATTTTCATTATAGGTCTTGTGAACTACTTTAAATAAGGGAAGATATACAAATGACAAACTCTGTAAAATCACGCACTATGATGATATGTGCAATGCTGATATTCGGCACAATCGGCGTGTTCGTGAAATATATTCCGCTACCGTCGTCGGTGATTGCACTTGCGAGGAGCGTTATCGGTACGTTGTTTCTGCTGCTCGTTTCGTGCGTAAGAAAAAAAGCACCGTCCTTTGTCGTAATTCGGAAAAACCTTTGGCGGCTGTTGATTTTGGGCATTTTTCTCGGTGCGAACTGGATACTGCTGTTTGAGTCATACCGCTACACAACGGTAGCGATTGCCACGCTTTGCTATTATCTTGCACCCGTGTTTGTGGTACTCGCCTCGCCGATTTTGGGCGAAAGGCTGACGGCAAAAAAGCTGATATTTTCGGCAATCGCACTTTTGGGTATGGTGCTTGTGTCGGGAGTTATCGGCGGCGGTGAAATATCGGTGACAGGAGCTCTGCTTGGTGTTGCGGCGGCACTGCTGTATGCAGCAATAATCCTGCTGAACAAAAAGCTGACCGATATATCCGCAAACGATGTGACTATCGCACAGCTCGGTATTTCTGCGGTTGTGGTCGGGATTTATGTGCTTTTGACCGAGGATTTTTCGCAGATGAACCTTGCTTTCGGTGAGGGCGTACTGCTTGCGGTGGTCGGTGTGGTTCATACTGGAGTGGCATACGCACTCTATTTTGCGGCGGTGAAGGCACTTCCCGCACAAACCTCGGCACTTTTTGCCTACATAGACCCTGTATGTGCGATTATACTCTCCGCACTGTTTCTTGCCGAGCCGATGACGGTAACAACCGCAATCGGTGCTGTGCTGATTTTAGGCTCTACGCTGGCGAGTGAAATTTTTAATAAATAAAAGAATAATAATCCCTCCTTCGGGCAAAATAAGCTACGGAAGGAGGGATATTTTATGAATTGCAAACCCAATGAATGTATTAAATGTACCGTTACCGAGTGTAAGCATCATTGCAAGCAGCAGGATTACTGCTCACTCAACTGCATCACAGTAGGTACTCACGAGGCAAACCCGACAATGGACCAGTGTACTGACTGTAAGTCATTCGAGCTTGGTTGATAATCCCTATCCAATAAAAGAGGCGGCAAAGGTTAACATTGCCGCCTTTTTTTTGTGATATAATACGTTTATGTGACGTATCATATCACAAAAAGTATGATAAAGTCAAGATAATACATCATATTAACGTAAGAGGACGGCTATGAGAAAGATAATATTTGGTGAAAATAAAAATATAATTCATAGAAAGCTCAGAGCAATCAGGATACAGCGAGGACTTACTCAAGGTGAGGTTGCGGCGAAGCTGCAAACGATGAATATAAACATTGACCAGCAGATGATAAGCAAGATTGAAAACAATGACCGTATTGTTACCGATTATGAGCTTTGCTGTATTGCCGCTGTTTTGAAGGTTGAGGTAAAGGAGCTTCTTGATGGTGAAACTATTGTATAAGAAAATGAGAGCATATGCTCTCATTTTTTATCCTATAAAAGGTGTGGTATAATAAGCTCTCTCACGGCAAACGTCCAAGTTTGGAGTGCCGATAACCTCTGCCTTTTCCTTATTCACGCAGGCGAGGTAGTTTTTGTACATATCTTCAAGGGTCAAATCACGTCTTGTGATTGACGGCGGTGCCTTGTAAGAAGTTTCGTACATAAAGGGACCCGTATAGCCGACGTCCTGAAGTGCGGTCACAAGCTTAACCCAATCGAGCTTGCCCTCGTACGGCAGCCAATGACGCTCGTTCATAAAATCGTAGTCGGAGATGTGCGTTGTAATAATCTTATCGCCGACAGCTTCGATGAAATCCTTGCAGTCCTCGGCGAGGAGATGGTTTGTGTCAAAGCACACTCTAAGACGGCTGTCTGCCCTAAGCAGCTCCTTGATTTCGGCAGAATTGTTGCCGATACACGTTCTTGGCAGATTTTCTGCGGCGAGTGTAACACCGCATTTTTCGCAAAGCTCACAAAGCTCGGCGAGCGACTCCTTGCATATTTTAATACGCTCTGCCTTTTCGTTGTCGGGGTTAGGCTCTGCACTGGGGTGAATTACAATCACCTTGCAGCCTGCCTCGGCGGCTTTTTTTATGTATTCTGACTGCAATGCGAGAGTGTTTTTCAAAACCGTTTTGTCGGGAGAGGCAATATTATTTTCCTCGAACGGCTCAAAGGGAAGATGGAACGACCAAAGCTCTACGCCCGTAGCCTCCGCATTGGCACGAAGCTCCTTCCATTTAATATCCGCATATTTGTTCCAATCCAGAGAAACCTCCATCAGAGGAACGTTATTCTTCACATATTCCTCAAACGCATCACGTTCAAGTGATTTCAAAAAACAGCTTGAAACACCAAGCTTCCAATCTGTCGCCTTCACGGGACAAGCACTTCCTTTCGGTTTTTTCTTATTATAACACGTACCGTTATCAAATGCAACGCAAAGGAAAAAACTGATATTTAAGGCATATTTTTGATACTTGATTTTAGGGGTGGGTATTGATATCATAAAATTGTACAATTATAAAGTTATGCGGAGGGAAAAGCAATGAATGTTAAACAAGCATTGGATAAATTGATTTTGGTGAACGACAGATATCTAAAGAATAAGCCTGAAGAAATGGGCTCGGGCTGGGACGTTGCTACATATTTTATGGGCTGTATGGAGGCATACAAGCTGACAGGCAAAAAGGAGTATATCGACACGGTACTCAAATGGTGTGAGCTTAATGAATGGGGACCGAGAAAGCAGCCTGCGGACTATGCGGAAAAAATCCTCGTCAATCACTTTACCGTTGAGGGTAAGCTCGATTGGCAGTATGAAAATCCCGAGGATTACCTGAATGTTCACGCAGATTATGTTTGTTGCGGCAGAACTTACCTTGAGGTTATGAAGCTGTTCCCCGAAATTGGTACCTTTGACAAGGTAAAGAAAATTCTTGATTTCAACGTAGCCGACCCTCACGTTGATTACTGGTGGTGGGTTGATACAATACATATGGCACTTGCGGTATATCATCAGACCTCGCTGATGACAGGCGACAGCCGATATGCCGAAAAGGCTCACGCTCTCTATCTTGATATGAAGGAACGCAGAGGCTACTATGACAAGGAAGACCATTTGTGGTTCCGTGATATGAAATACACTCCCGACGTAATGCGGAGCAGAAATCATAAGAAGGTATTCTGGTCAAGAGGTAACGGCTGGGTATATGCAGGTCTTATTCAGACTATGGAGGTTATCGGCAAGGACAGTGAATACTATGCCGAGTATGAAAAGGTGTTCCTCGATATGACCGAGGCACTTATCAGGACAAGAAGTGCGGACGGACTGTGGCGGTCAAATCTTGACGACCCCGAGGATTATCCCTCACCCGAGACAAGCGGTACATTGCTGTTCCTGCACTCAATGATAAAAGCGGTAAGGCTCGGAGTTTTAGACGAGTCGTATGTGAAGATATTCACCGAAAGCTTTGACGCAATAACAAAGCTTGCCGTGTTTGAGGACGGCTTCCTCGGCTGGGTACAGGGCGTTGAACAGAAGCCTGGCTCGGTCTACCCCGACACAACACATACATATGCGGTGGGATACTATATTCTCACCTGCTGCGAATGGATAAAATACTGCCGTGAAAAGGGCATAGAATAATTTATGAAAAAATTACGAAAATCGAAAAATATAATTCGGATATGGATACTTACATATATCTGTATTCTGCTCATTCCGACGGTTGCGAACATAATCATCAGCTATTATTTTACCAACGGAATGAACGAGGAAATAGAAAACTACAACAAGGAATATTTAAGCAAAATTGCTACCGATGTGGATAATCTGCTGCTTGAAAATATTCTGCTCACCCAACAGCTTTCGGAAAATAAGCTTTTGCGGGAGATTGCGGCATATGACAGTATAGGCAATGCCGAATACCGCAGAGTGTACGATTTTCTCAACAGCGGTCTTTACAACTATTTCAACCGCACCGTTGAGGATATGTGCATTTATCTCAAAAACTCGGGTGCAATGCTGACTAAGGGTGCATTTGCCGAAAAGCGTCTGGCATATGAGATTTTTCCGTTAGATGAAAGCGTCGGCGAGGAGGAGTGGCAGAGGCTTGTCACAAACTCCTATAATCATACCTATATGCAGCTCGGCGACAATTTGTATGAAATACACACCTTATTTTTCGGTACGGACTACGAGGTGAATGTGTTCATCAAGTTCGGAAAATCGTATTTTCATTGGAAGGGCAGCGAGCTGTTTCCCGAGGGTGCAAACATTATGATTTGTGAGCCTGACGGCGATATGGTTTATTCTGTTGACGAAACAGCGTCCTTTGATAAGCTTGACTTTGCGGAGGATATGGGTGTTCTGACGGTAAAATCAGGCTCGGACAGCAATATGGTCTGTTACCTGAAATCAAACGTCAGCAATTGGATTTATCTGATGTCTGTACCACGCACCGAATTTTATGCAAACACTAACAATATGCAGGTTTTGGAGCTTGTAGTGTTGCTTGTATTCCTTGCAATCGGCATTGCGGTGATAATCCTTGTTTCGGTACACAATTTCAAGCCGCTTCGTAAGATTATAAGCGACCTTGGCGGCGAGCCGAGCCAAAGCGGCTATGATTTTATCGAAAGCTCTATCAACAGAATCAGCTATAAATACGACGATATGAGCAGACGAAACCTTGTTTCACAGCTTTTGATGAATTCACTTGCGGCACACAGCAGCGAAGGACTTCTCAGCGACTACGGTATTACCGTGTCGGGAAAGGTGTCGGCTGTGGTTATGACGGTCAACAGCGGCGGCGATATGATAGACCCGATGTCAAACAGACGTGAGGTTGACGCATTCTACGGTGCATTGGAGAATGTGTTCACCGAGATTGCCTCTGAGCACGGCTTTGGTACATACTTTACAAGCTGTGACGGCGTTATGAGCGTGCTTGTCGATATGAGCGGCGATATCTCGCTTACCGACCTCCTGATTAAGCTTGACGGAATTTACGAGTCGGTGCTTGGCGTAAAATGTACGCTTTGCTGCGGCAGTATTGAGCCTGATATCAGCAGAATAAGCAGCTCGTTCGGACGTGCAAAGCAGGTACTTTCACTTATGCACTTTATGGGCGAGGTGGGCGTAGGCTGTTACAGTGAGAAAATGAGCGAAAGCCTTCGTACAGGCGAAAAGGAGCTTAATGTACTGCGTGTTGCAATATTGAACGGCGATACCGATACGTGGAGTGATAAGCTCAGAGAGCTGTTCAGCTTTGGCATTCAAAAGCCCCGTATCAGCGATATCAGACTTGTTATGTACGATATTTCAAGACTTTTGCTGGAGCTTTGCAAGGAAAAGCATATAAGCACAGCACCCGAGGGAATAAGAAGTATTGCCGAGGCGGAGAGCTTTGACGGCTTTATCCGCAGAATGCAGGATATTGCACATATCCTTAATACCCATACCGAAGAGGAGGCGGACGAGATAGATAACATCGCCGGAATAAAGAGCTTTGTAGCGGAAAATTACAAAAATTCCGAGCTTAGCAATCAGATGATTGCCGAGCATATCGGCTTTAGCGTAAACTACGTTTCCAAATACTTCAAAAAGCAGACGGGCGAAGGACTTTTGGAGTACATCACAAGAGTGAGAGTGGAGGACGCAAAACGCCTTCTTGCCCAGACCGACAAAACAATCGGCGAAATTGCTGTCGAGGTCGGCTTCTACAACGCACTTGCACTAATTCGTGCCTATAAAAAGGTCGAGGGTATCACACCGACCCAGTATAGGGCAATAAAAGATAAGTAAGATATGGCTGAATAAATTTCCGCATCTTACCACTTTTTACAGCTCGGAGTACACTTGTACGCCGTCGCTGTTCAAAGCGGCAACCTGCAAAAATTTTTTTCAGCCTTGTGAAAGGAGTTAATAATTATTATAATGAAAAAATTACTTTCCATATTCATTGCGGCGGCAATGCTCCTTGCGAATACGGCTGTATGGGCGGAGGACGTAAAGGAGTTGACCGTATCGGACGATACGGGAATTGTGCAAAATACAGCAGATACCCCCTACAATGATGCCGAGGAGCTTCGTATTCACAATATGGGCTCAAGTGCAAACAATAAAGAGGCGTGGCTGAGATTTGATATGTCGGCAGTGGATATTCCCGCAGGAATGCGTGTAAAATCTGCAATTTTGTCGGTGTATTTCCTGCGAACAGGCACAAACAACAACAGTGCAAACGGTATTACCGCCACTTCACCTGTAAACGTGTGGTCACTCACCGCTGACGGCTATGACACTACAGTTACGTGGAATACTAATGGAAGACCCGAACGAAATGCAAAGCTTGCAACAGCTGTACTTCCTGCAAAAAACAACTGGACAGACCCGCTATGGCTCGATTTTGATGTGACGGCATATATGCGAAATCTTACATCAAGTAAGGCTGCGTTTTCTCTTTATCCTGAGGAATTTCAGGTTGGTGCATACATTGCCACAAAGGAATATGAAAACGGTAAATATGCACCCAAACTGACGGTGACTTTAGAGGAAGACCCCGACAGCATTATGACAATCCTCCCGACAGCGGACGCAAGCGTGGACTATGAGGATACCTCGTCGGCACTCGGCGGCGAAGAAATGCTTTATGATAATGCACTTTTTGATTTTTCTCTGTGGTCGGTCGGTGATGATGCCCCGAATATCACAGACGAGAGCGGATATTTCGGTGTTGATTTGACCGAATATGTGTCGGAGCATTTTAAGGCGGATAAAAGCTGTAGGTTTTATATTGAGGGCAAGGCTTTGGCGGTATATTCTAAGGACAATACGGAAAATAAGCCGTATATGAAGATAATTTTTGACGGAAATAAAATTCACTCCGCAACGCTGTATCTCTGGGGCAGCGGAAGTGGTATCAAGGTATATACTGCGTCGGAATTTGACGAAAAGAGCGTTACTGCGGCAGCAATGCCGACGCTCGGCTTGGCGATTACACTCGGCGGCGAGGGTACGGAATTTGACGTTACCGTAGAGGGCTACACCTCGGACGAGCTGAACAATACCTATTATATGGCACTCGACCCGAAAAACGCATATCCTGCTGTGGCAGATGTGTACGATTTGAGCAAAATCCCCTCCGCAAGCGAGATTGAAACAATGCTCGAGGGACTTGAACACCCGTATCTTCTGACCGATTATGACGGCTTTGAAAACATAAAAGCACTCAAGGACACCGACAGCTATATGAAAAAATGGTACGCCGAGGTTGAGGCTGACGGCGAAGGGTATCTAAGCGGAACTCCGAGTGCATACAGCATAAAGAACGGCGGACTTTCGTCAAATGTTGACGATGCGGCAATGACTCTGGCATTTTTGTACCGCACAACATCTGATGCAGACAAAAAGACCGAATATGCAGAAAAATGTCTGGAATATCTTGCTGCGGCGGTCGATTATAAGGACTTTAACCCGAGCAAAATGCTCAACGTCGGCGAAATGTCGAGGGGTGTGGCACTTGCATACGACTGGCTGTATGACTATGACGGCTTCAGCGACGCCGAAAAACAGGCGGTTGAACAGACGCTGGTTGAAAAAGCTCTTGATGTAATCATAGAAAACAAGTATTCCAACCACAATAACTGGAACATTGTAGTAAACGGCGGTGTGCTTGTTGCGGCACTTGCTGTTGGCGGTGCGGATACCGAAACGGCTGCGGCGGCAATCTATCAGACGGTATCAACACTCCCGACCGCATTAAGGCTTTACTATCCCGACGGTGTGTTTATTGAGTCAACAGGCTATTACGGCTATGCGTCCTCGTACCTCGGACCTGCACTTTCGGCACTCGAGTCTACGCTCGGTACGGACTGGGGACTTGGCGATATTAAGGGCATTTCCGAAAGCGGATATTTCCCGATTTACACCAAGGGTCATACCGACAATCAGGCTATCAGCTACGGTGACGGTGCAATGGCACCGATTTCCTCGCCGTTTTTGCTCTATTTGGCGGAACGTTACAATAATACCGACTACGGAATGTATCAGCGTGAGGCGGACGGCAACAATCTTTTCTCGATGATTTGGTATAATCCTGACAGCTACACTAATGCGGCAGAGCTTTCAAAGCTTTCGGAGGATTATTTTGCCGACGGTGTATCGCAGACGGTGTCAATGCGTGATGGCTGGGACGATGAAAATGCACTCTTTGTCGGTTTAAAGGGCGGCTATAATCAGATGAGCCACGGCGACCTTGATATTGGTAATTTCTATATTGGTGCATACGGCGAAAGCTTCACGAAGGAGCTTGAGGGCGTTGACTACCATTCCGAGCTGACCACCGACGCACCCTATTTCAGACTTTCACGCTACACCTATTATGCGAAATCACCGCAGGGGCATAATACGCTTGTTATAAATCAGCCAAAATATTACCCCGATATGTCCTTCGGACAGAGCTTGACGGCGAAGGCGGAATTTTTTAGGACGGAGAGCGGTGAGGACGAGTCCTTTGCTGTGCTTGATATGACAGAGGCTTATTCTGCCGAGGTAAACTCCGCATACAGAGGAGTTAAGCTCGACAAGGCGAACGACAGAATTATAATTTCCGACAAAATCAGCACAAAAAAGCCGTCCGATGTGTGGTGGTTTATGCACACTGATGCGGATATCGAGGTTTACGGCAATACCGCAATACTGACTATCGGCGAAAACAGTATTTATGCCGAGATTATCAGCGAAACCGATGCGGAATTTTACGTTATGGACGAAGTACCGCTTGCACATACTCCGACCGTGACAGGCTTTGACTCTGTTGCGTATGTCGGAGAACAAAAGCTTGCGGTAAAGCTTGATAACGTCACCGACGAGGAATTGCAGATTTGCTTCTCGCTTGCCCAAAATGATATGTCGGAATTTGAGCCGCTGCTCGTGTGGGGCGATTTCTACTACGGTGAAACCGAGTTCCCGTCAAACGAAAAGGTTACCGTAACACCGACCGACGACACCTATTCCGATGAAAGAAACAGCGGTGCGAATACAAATGACGGAAATTCTCTGAAAGTAATGTATGCCAACACTGGATATAATTATGAAACATTCCTGCGTTTCAAACCAGAGGTTAATGAGAATGCCGAGCTTGATAAGGTAACCTTGACTATGCACGCTATCAGAAATGATACAATAAACAATATTGCACAGCAGGCGGAAACGGTGACGCTTTATCCCGTAGAGGGCGAATGGGCGGAGGAAACGCTGACCGATAACAATGCACCGACAATTCTGACCGATTTACCGATTGCTTCGGCAACAGTACCGTACTATGAGGGAACAAAGACTATTGACGAATATATCACCTTTGACCTCACCGATTACTACAAGTCGCTTACCGATAAATCGGATATATCGCTTGCGATTAAGCTTACCTCACGAAAGCAAGGCTGTGTTTATTTTGACGACAAGGAAAGCGGTGTTGCACCGAGCATTGAAATTGTCTACAAATCGGGTATTAAGAAAACGCTTGCCCTGCCGTTTGCCGAAACGGACGCAAAAGTAATCCTTTGCACCAAGACGGACGGCGTTTTAGAGGACGTAAGCATTTACGAGTTTATAAACGGCGAATGTGAAATAGAGCTGTTTGAAAAGCAAAACCTCCTCTACGTCTGGGACAGCAACCTTTCGCCCGTATATTTTGAGGTAAAAAACTGATAACTCATATCCAAAATTGATACTTTATTTTGCACATATGCAAAGATATAATAAAAGTATAACAAATCTATCAAAATTTTAAGTCTGGAGGAATTTAACGCGAAAAATAAGCGTCGCAGCATACCCGTTTTCGGAACTTGAAGTACACTCGTACGTCGGCGTTCCTCAAAAAAGCAGTCTGCTCGCTTCTTTTCCGTGTTAGGTTTAGTTGCCGAAAGACGGAATGGAGGAATTTACTATGAAAAAAAGAACTGTTACCAAAAGTCTTTGCTTAGCACTTGTGCTGGCACTTCTGACGGCACTTCTGCCGATGAGCGTGCTTGCAAGTACTCAGGCAGAGCCGACTTCTGTTAAAGCTAATGCAGATACATACATTGCGTACAGTAAGTCGAATGAAGCATATGGTAATACAGCGTATGGCACTGAAGATAAAACACGTATGCGTGTATATTGCAATGGCGGCAGAACAGGATATCCTGCCGAAGCTTGGGTTAGATTTAATCTTAGTGATATCGTAATACCGACAGGAATGCAGATTGATACAGCAAAAATTACACTGTATATGCAGACATATAAAAATGCAAACGCAACTACAACACAGGATTCTGCTGCAATGAATGTGTATTCGTTAAACTCGCAGGATTATGACCCTGAAACAGTTACCTGGAACACGGTAAATCGTCCGACGTGGACTTCCGATAACCTTATCAGCACAGCAACACTTAATGAAGATAATAGCTTTACAGCGGGCGAAGCTGCTGAATTTGATGTAACTGAATATCTAAGTGCAAAGGAAACGCTTTCGGGCAATGAAACCTTCGCCTTCTATACAACTGTAAACAAGCTTGATATATATTTTTATGCAAGCGACTATAATGAGGGTGAATACACACCTACATTGACAGTCACATATAAGCCGTTGGAAAACCAGACCCTTAAAACAAACTATGACTCATATATCGAAAAACAGAACGGTGATACTGATAAGTCAACAAATACCACTATGCACTTTCAGCACAAGGGTAATAACAATATGCGTGAGGCACTTGTCGGATTTAATCTCGGAAGCCTGACAGTACCGGCGGGCAAGCAGATAGATACTGCGAAAATCACAGTTTACTTAAACAGCTATTATAACTATAACAATGTTCCTTCAGGTTCAAACTATACCCGTGTAGCTTCTGATGTATCGCTTTATGCGTATGGAACAGCTGTGGATTATGAGGCTGCATATGAAGGAGAAACACCTGCTCAAATCACTTGGAATAACACACAAAGTATTTCTCACGGCAAAATCGCTACAACAACACTTTGTGTCGGAGATACTTTTACACAGTACACTCCGTATGAATTTGATATAAGTGATTATCTTGCGGCAAAGGAAACACTTTCGGGAAATGAGCTTTTTGCAATTTATCCCGACTCCAACAACATTGCAGGCGACTTTGTTACAAAGGATAATACCGACGTCAATTCTAACGGACAATATACTGCAACTCTTACAGTAACCTACAAGGATATAGACGAGCAGACAATAACTGCTCTTGATACTGCTTTTGCAAGACAGGACGATAAAGTGACTGATGAGGGAGTGCTGAGTATTGCAGACAATACAGCAGAAACCTACGGAATACAGAATAACGGAACTTCAAAATCCAACAGAGCGGCATATGTAATGTTCTACCTTGGCGACGTCAATATTCCCGACGGTAAGGTTATAACAGAAGCTAAGCTTAAGCTTTACTTTACACATAATTATAACTTAAAGAATACAGATGTAAGAATTTATAATATTGCAGATGATAACTGGTCAAGCGAAAGCATTGCTGCCACTGTGGAAGAGTCAAGCGGAACACAGACGGTAACTGCTACCTCGTGGGACAATGCACCATCGTCAGCCACATTCCTTTCAGGTCGTGGAACAGATGCAGGTCTTTCGGGCATTGCAACAGTTCCGTATGAAAGTTCTACTGCCATCAATACTTGGGTTGACTTTGATGTTACCGAATTTGTTACAAATCAGTACTACACAGATGTTGATAAGTATGTAAGCTTTGCAGCACACCCCGAAACAAGAAGAGCAAGCGGTGCGGTAAATGTTGCATCGAACAGCTCGGTTGGCTGCGAGCCTAAGCTTGAGGTTAAGTTCGGTGATGCGGCAGAGGTTACAATCGGAACACCAACCTTTGCAAACGCTGCAATCTCAAATACAACAACAACTGTACCGAATACGGGACTTACATATATCACAATTCCTGTTTCGGGGGCGTCAGCAACTCCGACAGATGCAAAAATTTATATTGCACAGTATGACTCTGCAACAGACGCACTTGTTGGTGTAAGCGTAATCAGAGATTTGTCAATTTACAGCGGTAACGGAACAATTTCTTTCGGATATTACCCCGAAGGCAGCACGTCGCAGTGCTATGTGAAGGCATATATCTGGAACGGTTACAGTGACCCGTATATGGCAGCAACACCTGTTGATATGGAAGCCCCTGCTGCCGAGGAGGCATAAAATGAAACACCTGATAAAATTAACATCCTGCGTTCTGACAGCTGTAATGCTTATGTCATCTGCGGTATTTGCCGCAGATGGTGTAAGTCTTGAAAGCCGCAGGGCATACAATTCAAGTAACGCTACTGCTACAAGACTTGCCAGCTCTGTAAAGGGTATTGAGGTTGAATTGAAGAACAATACCGCAGAGGAGAAGAAGCTTTCATTTATACTTGTAAAATTTGAGGACGGTGTATGTAAGGGTGTAGCAATTGCCGATACGGTAACCGCATCTACACTTGAAACAAAGAAAATAGCTCTTGACTGCGGCTCGATATCGGGCATTGATACATTAAAGTGTATTGTGGTTGAAGCTGGTGAGAGCGGATACTATCCAATTATTGATGAAGTTAATGTATTCACCAATAAGGGTTGGAAAGCAGAGTAAAACTCACAGAATAAGAAAGGACTAAAACTATGAATAAAAGAATTTTAGCTATGCTTTTGGCGGCGGCTTCACTGGCTGCACTTTCGGCTTGCGGAAACAAAGAGGAAGAGGTTGTAAACGCTGACGGTCCGCTTACATATTGGTGTAAGCTTGAAACTGTTCACAGAACATCTGTTTCAACACTCGGCGACCTTCCGCTCTACAAGGAGCTTATGGCTCGTACAGGCGTTGAGGTTGAGTTCACTCACCCGCCCGCAGGTCAGGAACAGGAGCAGTTTAACCTTATGATGTCGTCGAGAGATTATCCCGATATCATTGAAACAAACTGGACAACAAGAGACGGCGGTGCGGCAAAGGCTATCAGCGACAAAATTATTATTCCTATCAATGATGTGGTTGAAAGCTCTGCACCCAACTACAAGAAGATTCTTGAAGAAAACGCAAACATCAAAAAGGCATTTACTACCGACGACGGTCAGATGTTCGGCTTCGGTGCGGTTGTACGCTGCCCTGATATCACCTCGGGCGGTTTGCTCATAAGACGTGATATGCTCGAAAAGCTCGGTATGGAAATGCCCGACTCAATCGAGGATTGGGAAACCTTCCTTGAAAGAGCAAAGAACGAGCTTGGCGTTCAGACCCCGTTCACAACAGACCAGCACAGAATGGAAAACTATATGCTGTTCATCAACAGCTTTGGCATAGGCCCTGGCTTCTACATTGATGAAAACCGTCAGGTGAAATACGGTCCCTCAACACCCGAGTACAAGGAGTACTTAACTGTTATGAGCAGATGGTTTGAAAAGGGCTATCTTGATAACGGTCTGTTCTCAAATACACAGAGCATTGCCGAGGCAAAAATCCTTAACGACGAATCTGCCGCATTCTACGGCTTTATCGGAAGCACTATCGGCAGACTTATGCCGTCAGCAAAGGACGAAAGCTTTGATATTATCGGTGTGAACTGGCCGAATAAGACAGAGGGTGTGGAAGGTACACTTTACACATCTATGATTCTCGGAGACGAAGGCTCTAAGTACGGCTTCTCGACAACTGCAACAGCAGGTGTTACAACCAAGAACAAGAACCCCGAAAAGACTGCTAAATTCTTCGACTACCTCTACACAGAGGACGGTAACCTTTTGAAGAATTTCGGTATCGAGGGTACTACATATAATATGGTAGGCGATGTTCCGACCTATACAGACGCTATCACAGCTGACCCTGACGGTTTGCCGATTGCGGACGCTATGGGTAAGTATTTCAGAGCAACATACCCCAACCCCGGTTTTATCAACGATATCAACTACTACAACCAGTACTATGCGTACGACCAGCAGAAGGAAACTCTCGAAATTTTCAGAAATGAGTTTAAAACAGCTTCAGCATCTGCATTGCCGCCTGTTTCACTTTCAATCGAGGAGGCGTCCGAGGTATCGAACATCATCAACACCATCAATACCTACAAGACAGAGATGTTTGCAAAGTTTATGATGGGTACAGCGTCCCTCGACACATATGACGAGTACGTTGCAAACCTTGAAGGTATGGGACTGTCAAGAGTTATCGAGGTTTATACCGAGGCTCTTGCCAGATACGACGCAAGATAAAAAAGGGATAAATCCTTAACAGGGGAGTGTTACTTGTAACATTCCCCTCTTAACACCATAAACGAATTTTTCGCACAGAAAGGCTATGAAATATATGAAAACAGTTCAAGGCAAGCCGAAGAATATCCTTCAGTCGACGCTTGATGCAATCAAAGTAAGCTGGATAAAGCATAAATGGCTGTACATAATGAGCATACCCTTTATCGCTTATTATGTAATATTCCACTATATGCCTATGTACGGTGCAACCATCGCCTTCAAGGATTACGATGTTGTTCTCGGCGTATCGGGCAGCCCGTGGGTGGGTTTCAAGCACTTTAAGGATTTCTTCCACGATTTCTATTTCACACGAGTTATCAGAAATACGCTTTTAATCAGCATTTATAATCTGCTGTGGTCATTCCCTGCACCGATTATATTTGCACTTTTGATGAACGAGCTGCGAAGCGAACGCTTCAAAAAGACGGTGCAGACCATTACATATCTGCCGCACTTTATCTCACTTATCGTAATCTGCGGTATGTTGACCGACTTTTTGGCACAGGACGGACTTATCAGCGTGCTTTTGTCCAAGTTCGGCTTTGAGCCGACCTATTACCTCAGTTATCCGCAGTATTTCAGAACGATTTACATTGCGTCAGGTATCTGGCAGGGAATAGGCTGGAACAGTATCATTTACCTGTCGGCACTTTCGGGCATTGACCAGCAGCTTTACGAGGCTGCACGTATCGACGGTGCAAGCAAGCTCCGTCAGGTTTGGCACGTCACTCTCCCTGGTATCATTCCGACTATTATGACGCTGCTTATATTGCAAATGGGTAAGGTAATGAGCGTGGGCTATGAGAAGATTATCCTTCTCTATAACGGAAACACCTACGAAACAGCCGACGTACTGTCCTCGTACATTTACAGACTCGGTCTTAGCGGTACGTCAATGCGTTACAGCTACACCACTGCAATCGGACTTTTCAGCTCGCTGATAAATATTATCCTGCTTGTTACTGCCAACAAAATCAGTAAAGCAGTCAGCGAAAGCAGCTTGTGGTAAGGAGGGGATTTGCAATGAAAAGAACTAACGGTGAAAAAATATTCGGCGTATTCAACGGGCTGTTTATGATATTTATGATAGTCATAACGCTCTACCCCTTCGTGCATATCCTGCTCGCATCGGTCAGTGAATCGTCACAGCTTATGGCACACAGAGGTGTGCTTCTGAAGCCGCTCGGCTTTAACCTTAATGCATATCAGCTTGTATTCAAAAATCCGAACATCTATACAGGCTTTAAAACAACGCTTATCGTCCTTGTCGGCGGTACCGTTATCAATATCGTACTCACATCAATCGGTGCGTTTCTTCTGAGCCGCCGTGACTGGAAATTCAGCGGTTTCCTGATGATTATGGTAATGATTACAATGTACATAAGCGGCGGTATGATTCCAAGATACCTCCTTATCTACGAAACACTCGGTATGAAGGACAGCCTTTGGGCACTTATGCTCCCGACCGCTGTTTCTACGTGGAATTTGATTGTTATGCGTACCAACTTCCAGCAAATACCGCAGGGACTTGAAGAAGCAGCAAAAATCGACGGTGCAAATGACCTCGTTGTGCTTTTTGCGGTTGTTCTTCCGCTTTCAAAGGCGATTATTGCGGTAATGGTGCTGTTCTATGGTGTTGCTCACTGGAATAGCTGGTTTGACGCTATGCTCTTTATCCGTGACAGAGCAAAATTCCCCGTTCAGCTCATTATGCGTGAAATTCTTATCTCCAACAGTACCGACAGTATGCAGTCCTACGGCGACAGCTACAACGGTGTTGCCGAGAGTATCAAGTACGCCACCATCATCATCACCACCGTCCCCATTCTTATCGTTTACCCCTTTATTCAGAAATATTTTGTAAAGGGAGTAATGGTAGGCGCTATCAAAGGCTAACCTGACGCCGGCAATATGCGTCGCATCTCGCCTGTTTTCGGAACTTGAGGTACACTCGTACATCGGCGTTCCTCAAAGCAGGCAACCTGCTTGCATCTTGCCAGCGTCAACATCAGCAATATGCGTCGCATTTCGCCTGTTTTCGGAATGCAGATATATTTAGCGAGAATAAGAACAGTTGCCGCATTTGGCGGCAGAGGGGAGATTTAAATGAAAAAGAGAGTACTTGCGGTGCTTGCTGCGGCAATGCTTATGTGCGGCACGGCATACGCAGACAATACAGCAGTTATCAATAACGAGCAGGTTACGGTTGATATTGACTTTGCCTGTGCGGGTGCTGACTTTGCACTCGTTATGATAAAAAACCGCACAACAGGCGGATATGTATGGGCAGGTCAGTCTGCTGTGGAAAACGGCAGTCTTGAGCTGACCGCAAGCCTTGACAGTACTGTTGCGGGCGGCTACTATGACGTTATCGTGACCGATAACAACAAAAAAAGCTATAATGCGTCCTTCTTCTATCTGTCTGCGAGCTACCGTGATGAGCTGCTCGGTCAGATTGAGGATATAATTGCCTCCGATGACGATGACCGTACGGAGCAGATGCAGAAGCTTATTGAGGATAACGACTTTATTTTCCAATACGATGAGGAAAAGTATGATTATCTTGACGACAAAACCGCTGTTGCGGAGGCTATGCTTGACGGCACCTATTCTACAATAGACGATTTTTCTGATGCTTTGGACAAGGCTATTTCCGATTTGTATGAGCAGCAGCTTATTGATGAGGCGGCGGAAAAGCTTGGCGGTGCGTCAGCGAGCGAAATTACAGGTATTTTAGAGGAGTATGAAGAAACCTATGGTATCACTCTTGACGATACCTATTATAAATATGCCGATACGGTGAATGCGGCGATTGAAGCGGCAGATATTCAAAAGGCTGAAGATGTCGCAGGAGTTTTTGCCGAGGCAATGGCAGTTCCGTATGTGAACGAGGCTGACAGAAGCAATATTCTCAATGTTATATACCAAAATGACGAATATCTCGGTGTTTACGACCGAATTACGGCACTTGACGGTGAAGTTCAGCTTGCGGTTTTAAAGGCACTCGAGCAGGGTACATTCACAAGTGCGGAGCAGATGTCCGCCGCAATTACAACGGCAGTCAATAATTTTGACGGAGATATTGCGGACTATACAGCAGAAGATGAAGATACAAGCACATATACTGTCAGCAAAGACCTTCTGGACAAAAAGGTTGAGCTTATTCAGGATATGGTGACCGAGGCGGACGAGATATTCTCCGACCTTGGCAATGCCTCTTGGGCAAAGGAGGCAATCCTTGTACTCTACGATATGGGAATAGTATCGGGCAGAGGCGAGGGTAAATTTGCACCGAACGACGAAATCACCCGTGCAGAGCTTACTGCAATGCTTGTAAAAGCATACGCTTTAACAGGCGAGGGAGCAGAGGGGTTTGCCGATGTTGCGGAAAGCGACTGGTATTATGACGCTGTTATGACCGCCCGTGCGGCAGGCATTGCAAGCGGCGACGAGGATAACAATTTTATGCCTATGTCAGCCGTTACCAGACAGGATATGTCGGTTTTGATTTACCGTGCAATGGGTACAGAAAAAGCATCACAGACAGAATTTTTTGCCGATGATGCCGACATCTCCGACTATGCAAGAGCAGCGGTATATTATATGAAGGAAAACGGCATTGCTGCTGGTATGGAGGACGGCACATTTGCTCCGAGGCAGACCGCAACCAGAGCACAGTGTGCACAGATTTTGTATAAGGCAATTGTTGAAGGAGTGAAATAATATGAAGAAAATTGCATATTTATGTATTCTGTCAATTATAATATCGCTTTTCGGCAATTACACCGTTCTGGCACAAAGCTCTGCGGAATATGACGCAAAAATGCTCGAGGTTCTCGGTATAACCGACGGCGAAATAGCTGATGGCTATGTTACCAGAGGGCAGTTTGCCGTATATATTGCTCAGATTGCAAACGGCGGAAAAAAGGTCACCGAGGCAGAGGCGATAAAGCTTATGCTTGAGGAGGGCTGGATAAACAATGCCGCAAGCGGTGAGTTTGAGGCGGATATGGCAATCAGGAACGACGTTGCCGCAAAGGCACTTGTTGACCTTCTCGGCTACAGCTTTAAGGTTGACAGTGCGGACGATTACTGGACGGTCGCAGGCGAGCTTAAAATCAACGGCGGAATGTCCAAAACAGCACTTCTGACCGCAGAAAACTGCGGAAAAATGCTTGAAAATGCACTCGACGCATATGCACTCGAATTTTTGGGTGCATCGGGCGAGAGTGTAGAATTTACAAGGGTTAAAGCAATAAAGTTCTTCTTTGACCTGAGAGTTATTGAGGGCGACGTGGACGCTGTCGGCGGAACAAGCGTGACAGGTGCAGGCGGAGTCGGTACAGGCAGAGTGAAAATCTCGGGCAATGTGTTTGACTGTGAGTACGATATGGCAAATTTGCTCGGACTCAGCGTTACCGCATATATACGCAATTCCGACAATACAGTAATATACGCAAAGGACGACAGCCGCAATCTGGTTGTTATAACAGACGACAAGCTTGACCGTGACGAAACGACGAAGAACGAAATTGCTGTAAAGGACAGCAACAGAACATACAAGCTTGAGGGCGAGGTTGACGTTATTCTCAATAATGACGGTGTATTCGGCTATACTCTTGCCGACCTTCTGCCCGATTACGGCTCACTCACTCTTATAGATAATGACGGCAACGGCAGATTTGACGTTGTAAGAGTAATGAGCTATCAGGCGGTTGCAGTAAACTTTATTGACGCAACAACCAAGTCAATCGGCGATTTCTACGGAAATAATATCAAGGACCTTGCCGAGCTTGATGAGGTAACTGTCACCAAAAACGGAAAGCCGATTTATTTCTCGGAAATATTGCAGGACGACGTAGTCGGTGTTGCGTTTGACCGCAGCGGCGAGCGTGCGGAAATTGTTGTAAGCTCGGACAAAATCAACGGTATGGTTGAGAGTATGGACGAGAGCGAGGGCGAGATTGTTATTGACGGCGTGACCTATGACATCGCACCGTTCTTCCTGAAGCTTAAAGATGGCGTAAAGCCTGTCATCAAGCTCGGCGATAATGTCACCGTCACACTCGATATCTACGGCAGAGCCGCTTATATCAAAAAGAGTACGAGCGGTACACTCCGTTACGGCTATATGCTCCGAGCATACGACCTTGATAACGGCGAGAAGGGTGTCAAAATCTTTGCCGACGACGGTATGATGTACACCTACGGCGTGAACGAGAGAGCCAAGCTGGATAAGGGGTTGGAGTATTCAAAGGAAAACATTATGAAGATGTTTGAAAATGACGGCTTCAATGTAACACCCCAGCTTGTAAAATACAGAATAAATGCAGATAACGAGATAATGAGGCTTTATTCCTCAAACAGCGACCAACTAAGCTGTGACTTTGCTTTTGCACAAAGAGCCGAGTCGGGTAACAGAATTCTCTCATCGGGCGGCGGCGACTTTATCTACGATAATTCCACCGTGATATTCAGCGTACCGCACCCGACGCTTACCGATGTAACCGACGAGGACTACCGTGTGACAAAAAAGGCTATCAACACAAGCTACACCTACACACAGATTGCAGGCTATGACGTTGACGAGTTCGGTATCGCAAAGGCGATGGTCAGCCGTTCAACCGCAAGTCAGGACGCAAAGTTTAACGATAACGACCGCCGTGATACGGCAATTCTGGTGGTATCCAAGGTCATCACAATGGTAAATGCGGACGGCGACGAGGTGATGGTACTTCGTGGCTTTGATAAGGACGAGGAGAAGGAATACTACTTCAAACCCGAAAAGTTTTCTCTTCTTGCTAATGTCGAAAAGGGCGATGCCGTGCTTTGCCTGAAGGATTATGTTACCGAGTACGTTGTCGATTTGGAAATCCTCAACAAGGCAAGCGAGAAGAAATACGGCGTTGTGACCAAGAAGGTTTCGAGCGGTATTCCGTACTATGAAACCATCAGGGGCAGAGTGTACAACCGCTTAGGCTCAACGCTCAAAATTTCCGACAAATTAAGTCCGAAGACCACCACCGACTATAAGCTGTATCCCGCAACGGGTGCGGCGGTAATCATTGTCGAGGGCGGCAACCCCAGATACGGAAATATCGGCGAGGTTTGCATCGGTGACGAGATATTCCTCCGTACGAGAGCAAGCGTGGTTTGGGAGATTATAATTTATAGATAAGGAGGTGTACCCCCTTGAAAAAAACAGCATTATTATTGGCAATGAGTGTTATTCTTGCGGTTTTGCCCGTGTCGGCACAGGATTTGGAGGAGTACACCATAGTCGCATATAAGGACACCGCAGTGCAGACAGCACAGCCCGACAACAATTACGGTGCGTGGATTTCTGCCGAGTGCGGTGAATCGGAAAGAGCATACTATTCATTCGAGATTTCCGAGCCGAGAAATGACGACCCCTTACTTCTTGACCCGCCCAACTCACGTCTTGGCTTCTGGTATGAGGCGGATATTACAAATGCCGTAAAAGCAAAGTACGAGGCAGGCATCACAAATCTTGAAATGCAGGTTGTGTCTGCGTTTCTCGACAATGCCAGCATCGGCGGCAGATTTTATACGCGTGAGGCGGAGTTCAACAGACCGCATATGAAAATAGTTTATACTGCCGACAAAAAGAGTATCAAGAGTGCAAAGCTCTACCTTTTCGGCGGTACAAGTGCAAGCAGAATTGAGATTAACGCTATTGTAGGCTCGTATGACGAAATGACTGTGACCTACAATACAAGACCGCTTGTGGGCGAGCGTTTCGGCTACGGCTACCGTAACGCCGCACTTTCGGGCAGACCCGAGGCGGAGTATGAAATACAGACGGTTGACGGCAGAACTTATGAAACTGCTATGACTACCACTATGACCGCATTTTCCTCGCAGTTTCCCGATGAGGAAAAGTGGTGGGATATTTACGATATGAAGCAGATTCCCACCGCACAGCAGGTTTTGGAAGATTTCAACAAGACAAGTCCCGACCAGACACACCCGAGAATACTCGGCGGCAAGGACGAGTGGGACAGAATAAGAAGATGGTACGCCGAGGGCGAAAACGAGTATGTGATGAAATGGGCGGAGCGTGTACTTGCAGAGGCAGAGGTTGCACTCACAAACGAAATTCCGACCGATTTCGTACTCAACGATACGGGGAGCGATATGAGATACCGAGGTGCAGATATCCCCTCGCTCGGTCTTGCGTATCAGCTTACGCTTGACAAAAAGTATGCCGATGAGGCATATAACAAAATGGCGATAATGGCGAATTACAGGCATTGGAATGCGGCGGGCAAGGATTTGAACGTCGGCGACTGTGCCAAAAATGTCGGTACGGCATACGATTTGGTGTATGACGCACTTACCCCTGAACAGCGTAATGTTATCGTAAGCGGCATTATCCGCCACGTGTTCGATACAAGACTCGGCAAGCCGAACAATAACACAAACAACTGGAATCCCGTAACCAACGGCGGCTTCGGTATTGCGGCACTTGCCATAATGAACGAACAGCCCTACAAGGCGTCGGAAATGATAGCACAGTCGGTTGCGGCAATCCCCAAGGCGTTGCTCGAATATTATCCCGACGGCTCATTTCCCGAGGGTCTGGCATACTGGGATTATATGACGTCCAATCTCTTCGGCTTTACATCTGCAATGCAGGAGGCACTCGGAACAAGCTATGGTCTTGAGGATTTCCACGGACTTGCCGAAACAGGCTATTTTGCGATTTATATGCAGGGCCCGACAAGTGCTATCCGATTTAAGTACGGCGATGACAACCGTAAAAATCTCGGCTCGGAAACCTTCTTCTACCTCGCAAAGCGTTATAATGTACCGCTTTTTGCCGAGTATCAGCTCAACTATATGGACGATAACAACGCATATATCACCTTCGGTCCGTACTGGTGTACCGATGAAACCTTTGAACAGGCGAAGGACGGCTACAAAGACCTTCCCCGTGACAGAATGTTTGACGGTCACACACCCGTTGCGACTATGCGAAGCAGCTGGGAGGACGAGAACGCACTGTTTGCGGGTATCAAGGGCGGTTATCCGCAGATTTCGCACTCCGACCTTGATATAGGCACATTTCTTGTATCCGCGCTCGGCGTTGAGTGGTCGAAGGAATATTACCCCAATATAAGCTCGAGAGCAGGCTTCCCGAGTATGTCAAGACTTACAAGATATATGTTCTATGCGGCATCTCCGCAGGGGCATAATACGCTGCTGTTTAATCCCGGACTTTTCTATCCCGAAATGGATTACGGTCAGGAAATTGACACAATGAGCAAGTTTGACGATTTCTACACCGATGAAAATTCGGCATATGCAATCCTCGATATGAGCAACGCATACCGCAAGTATGTCAGCTCGGCACGCAGAGGTATTGCTCTCATAAATAACCGCAGAGAATTTTTAATTCAGGACGAAATCGAGGGAGCAGCGAGCAACCTCACCTATTGGTTTATGCACACCGACAAGGAAATTGAGGTAAACGGCAGAGAAGCAATTCTCACGAGCGGAACAAAACGTCTTTACTGCAAAATCCTCGCACCGTATGATGCGGAATTTGCGATTATGGAGGCAAAGGCACTCCCGAAAACTCCGACTATTGCCGATTATGACGAGGATACCTTTGAGGGCAGACATAAGCTGTCGATTAAGACGGAAATAGAGGGTAACGGCAAAATTGCCGTGTGGATGGTACCTCTTACCGAGTATGATGAAATCCCGACCGAGGAGCCAGTCCTTACCGACCTCGACAACTGGCCTATGCCCGAGGGCGAGGTTACACGTCTTGGCGGTGTTACGGTAAACGGCGAGCCGCTTGAGGGCTTCTCACCCGAAAAGCTCGTATATGACATCATCACAGAGGACAAAACCTTTGAAATTGAGCCTGTCGGCGAGGGTGTAACCCTCAAAAAGATTGTAAATCCGAGCAGTGTTACAATTGAATGTACAGAAAACGGCAAGAAGAAATCACGTTATGTATTCAATCAGATTCTTGCGAATGACCTTACCAAGATTAAGATAACAGCAAGTGCTGTTCCGCAGATTGCAAATTCACCCGAGAATACGCTCGATAACAGCTTCTCGACCTGCTGGGCATCACAGGGCGAGCAGACCATTGAGTACGACCTCGGCGAGCTTGCCGCTATGAACAGCGTATCTGTTGCCTTCTATCAGGGCGGTGTCAGAATGTACAACTTCAAGCTTGAAATTTCTGCCGACGGCACAAACTGGCAGACCGTATTTGACGGCAAGAGCAGCGGTGTCACCGATGAATTTACCAAATACGAATTTGCCAAAACCGACGTCCGCTACGTCAAGCTTACCTGTAACGGAAGTAATGTAAACGATTGGAATAATGTAGGTGAGGTTGCATTCGGTTATGTAGAATGACGCAGGAGATAAGCGTCGTATATAACAGATTGGAGTAAAAAATGGATTATATCACAGCACAAATCAGAGAGCGTGCAGATGAAATAAGAAAAATGGTTACAGACGGGAGCTTCACAGTCGGAGTTCCCGTCTCCGACCGTGATTTTTGGGACAAAACGTCCGGCGGTGTGGAAAAATCGGACATAATCGCCCGTGCGGAGCAGTATATTGCCGAGCCGTTCCCTGAAATCACCGAGGAAATTTACTTTGAGCATAAGCACAAGACGAAAAATCCGCAGTCGGACAAAATTCTCTTTACCTCAATGCGTCGTCTTGAACAGACGGTGCTTGCGGAGTGCGTTGAGAACAAGGGCAGATTTCTGGACTATATCACAGACGGCATAGAGTCAATACTCCGCCGTAAAAGCTGGGTTCGTGCAGGTCATGACAGTGCATTTGACTACTGTGACTACAACGGTCAGCACGGTCTGGTTGACTTGTATTCCTCCTCTATGGCTTGGCGGCTTGCCGTGTGCGATGCGTGCCTTGGTGATAAGCTTTCCGCCGACCTGCGTGCAAGGCTTGCGGCAAAGGTTCGTGAAAAGGTCATTGACGTCTATTTCAAAAGATTGACCGAAGACCCGAAAACGACACGTTTCAATAATGTTGTGCCGCTTTATTGGCTCGACGCATTTGATAACTGGCTGTGCGTATGCCTTGGCGGTGTTACCTGTGCAGGACTTTACTACTGCAATGATGATGAGCGTGCATTGCTGATTGCCTTGTATGAAAAGTATATCAGAAACTATCTCCACTCACTGCCCGAGGGCGACTGTGTGGAGGGATTGAGCTACTGGGGCTACGGCTTCGGCAAATTCATTTGTGCCGCCGATACAATCTACCGTGCAACAAACGGCGGAGTTGACCTCTATGCGGATAAGGATTTTCTGCTTGCGGCACAGTTCGGCAACAGAATAAGTATTGCCGACGGTGTTTATCCCACCGTATCCGATTGCGATATCAAGACCGAGCCGCTTGGCTTTTGTATGAAATATCTCAGCCTCCGTGCAGGTCTTGACTATGATTACGAGTACGAGGACGCAGGTCAGGACATTTATATTCCGCTTATGATGAGTAACTGGGACGAAAGACTTACAAACACAATTCCCCTTACAAACAAAGAGGATAAGCTCAGAACGTGGTTTGACAAGCGTGGAATATTGATTTCGAGAAATGAAACTAAGGATTTCGGTGTGTACATTCAGGCGGGAAATAACCATATTCCGCACGGTCATCAGGATATCGGCTCATTCATAATCGGTGCAAACGGCGAAACCTTTGTGCAGGACCCCGGACTTTCCAAGTACGGCGGTATTACCTTTTCGAGAGAACGCTTTACTCTCGGGGTGCTGTCCTCCTACGGTCACAGCGTGCCAAAGGTTTGCGGCGAGCATCAGGGACCGAAATATTTTGAGGCGGTCAATACCAATGCCGACGGCAAACGCAGTGACGGTGCATATGATGAGGTGCGTTTTGTCGGCGAGGTGCTTGAAAAGAGCTTTACCGACGACGCTGACAGCATAGTGCTTGACCTGACAAAAGCTTATGATGTGCCTTGTCTTGAAAGCCTTATCAGAAAAATGGTATTCGACCGTAAAAGGTGCGAGATTACCGTTACCGATACCTTCAGCTATACAGAGGAAAACAGCTTTGAAACGGCGATAATTACGCTGAAAAGCTTTGATATTGACGGCGGTAGGATTGTACTGAACGGTGACAATACACGTCTTGCAGTTACCTTTGAGGGTGCGGACGGTGTACTGAATATCGACTCGGTCAGTGACGGCTATACCGACGATAAGAGCGTGCCGATTTATCCTATGCGAATTGCGAAAAGGGTAAGAGCAAAGTCGGGAAGTATAACGATGAAATTTAAAATAGAAAAATAATAAAAATAGAGGGTATCCCAATGCGGGGGAAAACGCATTGGGATACCCTGTTGTTTTTAAGGTTTTTATGCAGTAATATACACTCTTGTATGAAGCGGCATATTATCTGCCAGCCACCTGATATTTTCGGGAGCAATACGCACACATCCGTGCGAAATCTTCATACCCAGACGTCCGTCATACGGTGTGCCGTTATAACGCACAAGAGTGCTGTGCATTGCGTAACCCTTGGGTGCAAACCGCATTATCGGTGCACAGTAGTAGTCGGCATATTTCCATATATCCTGATATGCAAAATACTCGAACACACCCTCAATCGTCGGTGTGGTCGGCTTACCGATTGAGCAGGAGAAGCAGGTCACGAAATCCCACACACCCTGACTGCCCTTGAACACATTAACGCTGAAGTCCTTCTTTGAAATCCAGATAAGATAATTCGTTCTGCTGTCAATGCCCGATGCGTTCATCTGTGCCTCGACAAGCCTTGCGTACTCGCTGTCGGGAGCGGAGTCAATAGTCACATATTCGGGCGTAAGTCCCAAATCAAAGCTGTTTCCGATTACCGTCGCACCCTGCTCGTCCAAAGATGCATATGTACCTATTTCAATTGGAGAATGAATGAGATACTCTTTATCGTAGTAGCTTACTCCGTCAGCACCCTCCACCGGAATAAGATAGAATTTCTCGCCCGTGTAATACTGCGGTACGGTAAAGCTAAGCTCTGCTACGTCCGTGCTGTTATCGAATGCTATGCTCTTTACCTGCATCAGCGTTCCGTTTCTGTCGCAAAGATAAAATTTTGCGTTGCTTGCGGTCACAATGCCCTTTTTCTGCAAGTGGAAACGGAAGGTCAGCTTGTCGGTACGGACGCCCGTCGGCGGTACGCAAACAGGTGTTAACGCCATACGAAAGCTCATAGCGTCTGCGGTATTGAGCGGTATTTTGTCGCCGACAGCGTATTTTACACCAATATAATCAAGCTCCTCAACACCCGAAAGTGCCGAAAATGAATAAATTCCGCCGCTTATATAGTCGGCAATATCAAATTTCAACGAAAGCTCTGTTGTATCACGTCCGATAACAGCCTTTGCGGTAGATACAACCTCGCCCGACGGTGCATAGAGTGCAAAATCCGCCTCGCCGTCAATGACGATTGCACCTGTGTCGATAACCGACATCTCCGCCGTCAGCTCCTCGGCATACGCAAAAGCAGTAACGAAAAGTGTCAGAGCAAGAACAAGCAGTCCAAAAATCTTTTTCATTATGTAAATATACCCTCCAAAACAAATAATAATTATTGTATCATAATTAAGGCACTTGTGCAACGGTTTTTTCAAATTTTTTAATACCGCACATATCTTGCGAAAATATTGACAAAAAGCCTGTTTTGTTGTATTATAATAGGAGTGGAATTTTATCAAACATCAAAGGTTTTATACATATAAATGCAAACAAAGGAGATGTTACATATGCAAAGACGTGATAAGAGAAATTATTATCTCGATATTGCACAGACGGTTGCAGAACGTGGGACGTGCCTCCGCCGTAATTACGGTGCGATTATCGTAAATAATGACGAAATCGTATCGACAGGCTATGTAGGCGCACCACGAGGCAGGAAAAACTGCTCCGACCTCGGCACTTGCATCAGACAGGAGCTTAATATCCCCAGAGGCGAGAGATATGAAACCTGCCGAAGTGTACACGCAGAGGCGAATGCGATTATTTCTGCACCGAGAAGGGATATGCTCGGCGCAACGCTCTACCTTGTCGGACTTGAGGTTGCCGACGGCTCAATCGTGAAAAACAGCTGTTGCTGCGGAATGTGCAAAAGAATGGTTATCAACGCAGGTATTATCGAGGTTGTAATCCGTGATACCGAGGACGAGTACCGTGTAATCAACGTGGAGGAATGGATTGAAAACGATGACAGCCTCGGCACGGTTTTCGGCTACTGATGAAAATTTTAGTTGACAAAAGAGGATAAAACGAGTATAATAGATTAGATGAATTACAGAGAGGATAGTCGTGATGGACAAGAATAAGGAAATAGTTCTTACCAAAGAGGGAATGGCTAAGCTTCGTGAGGAGCTTGAGTACCTCAAGACCGAAAAGCGTAAGGAGGTCTCGGAGAAAATCAAGGAGGCACGCTCCTTTGGCGACCTTTCCGAGAATGCGGAGTACGATGAGGCTAAAAACGAACAGGCCGAGGTTGAATCACGTATAAACACCATTGTAAATATGCTCAAATATGCACGTGTAATTGACGATTCGGAAATCGTGAGCGATACCGTTGGCTTGGGTGTTACCGTAGTAATCCGTGAGGTGGGCGAAACAGACGACGAAACATACACAATAGTTACCACCACAGAAACCGACCCCGTACACAACAAGATTTCACAGGATTCACCTGTCGGCAGCGCTCTTATAGGACACAAGGTTGGCGATACCATAACGGTTGAGTCGCCTGTCGGCAAGATTGATTTCGAGGTCATTTCAATTTCAAAAAACGCTTAATTTAACGAAAAACTGCCGCAGGCTGAACGCATTTGCGGCAGATTTTTTGTTTTTATTCCAAAAAACTAATGCAAAGTACGAGAAAATGTTGTATAATGGAAAAAACGGTACGTTTGTACGAGGGAGGAAACGGATATAATTATGTTTGGGAACGATTGGGACGCACTCTTGTGCGGTGAATTTGAAAAGGATTATTATAAAAATCTTGAGGAATTTCTGAAAACAGAGTATGCCGAGCATACCGTTTACCCTGAAAGAGCCGATATATTCAATGCACTTAAATTAACGCCGTATGCCGAGGTTAAGGTCGTAATCTTCGGTCAGGACCCGTACCACGGCGAGGGACAGGCGCACGGTCTTGCATTTTCGGTCAAGCCCGAGGTGGATATTCCGCCGTCACTTCTTAATATGTACAAGGAGCTTAATTCCGAGCTTGGCTGTTATATCCCCGACAACGGCTGTCTTACCAAATGGGCAAGGCAGGGAGTGCTTTTGCTGAACAATGCCCTCACCGTCCGCAAGGATACGCCGAACTCACATCAGGGCAAGGGCTGGGAGGAGTTCACCGACCGTATCGCAGAGCTTCTCAACGCACGCAAAGAGCCTGTAATATTCCTGCTCTGGGGTGCTGCCGCACGAAAGAAAACCGAGATAATAACCGCACCGCAGCATTTTATACTCGAAGCACCGCACCCGAGTCCGCTGTCGGCGTCGAGAGGCTTTTTCGGCTGCGGTCATTTTGCCGAGGCAAACTCCATTTTAAAGGCGACCAACCGCACCGAAATCGACTGGCAGATAGAAAACCGAAAGGATAATTAGCATATGAAAAAACTGCTCATAATAGATTCAAACAGCCTTATAAACAGAGCCTACTACGGAGTGCGGTTTCTGTCCGCACCCGATGGTACGCCGACAAATGCCGTTTACGGCTTCCTTATGATGCTTTTAAAGCTTTTGTCCGACCATAAACCCGACTATATTATGGCGGCGTTTGACCTCAAGGCACCC
The DNA here is from genome assembly GCA_017483065.1 of Clostridia bacterium. Classification (GTDB taxonomy): domain Bacteria; phylum Bacillota; class Clostridia; order UBA1381; family UBA1381; genus HGM11525. The sequence goes on from JAFULX010000109.1 coordinate 50,086, forward strand.
ACCTTCCGCCACAAAATGTTTGACGGCTACAAGGCACAGCGTAAGCCTATGCCCGACGAGCTTGCCGTACAAATGCCGATTGCAAGGAAGATTATTGACGAAATGGGTATTCTCCGCCTTGAAAAGGAGGGCTTTGAGGCGGACGATATAATCGGTACGGTATCAAGGCTTTGCGGTGAAAAGGGTATTAAATGCCTGATTGCAACGGGCGATAAGGACGATTTGCAGCTCGCTGACGAATTTACGAGCATACTTTTAACCACCACCAAAAGCGGTAATACCGAAACGGAGGAATACACTCCCGAGGCGGTTTTTGCACGCTACGGCGTGACGCCGTCCGAGTTTATTGACGTAAAGGCTCTTATGGGCGATGCGTCGGATAATATTCCGGGTGTTGCGGGTATCGGCGAGAAAACTGCGACAGCACTTATCGCAAAGCATAAGAGTATCGAGAATATATATGAGGATTTTGACAGCCACGGCTTCAAGGGTGCACAGCTTACCAAGCTCAAAGAGGGAAAAGAGTCGGCATTTTTATCGAAAAAGCTTGCTACCATTGATAAAAATGTGCCGATGGAGATTGATTTTGACACGGCGTCGGGCGGTATCACTCCGTCTGCCGAGTTGCTTTCAACGCTGTCCTCGCTCGGACTTAACAGCATTATAAAAAGAATGGACTTCTCCGAGGTGTCCGCTCCCGAGGTAAGTGCGGAAAATCCCATAGCGGATTGCAAGCGGACAACGGTAACAGGCAAAGCGGAGCTTGATGAATTAAAGAATAAAATCCGCACCGAGGGCGAGGCGGCGTTTATGTTTGCTCTTGCTGACGGCAAGGTGAAAAGGCTCGGAATAGCTGTCGGCGGCGAGGGATATATGGTGCAAAATGCCGAGCTGATTTCAGATATGGGCGATATACTGTCGGACAGTAATATCAAAAAGCTATGCTTTGACGCAAAGGCGGCGATTGTCGCACTTTCGCCCGAAATACGTCTTTCGGGGCTTGCTTATGATGTTGCAATTGCGGCATATCTTATAAACCCGTCACGCTCGGAGTACAGCGTTGACGCACTTTCTGTGGAATTTTTCGGTATGAGTCCGATTGACAGGGGCGAAAAGCAGATTTCCATATTCGATGACGAGGACTCTGCGGACGATAATATAATTTCCGAGGCACTAATGCTCGCACATCTTCGGGATAAAACACTCGGAAAGCTTACCGAGGCAGGACAGGAAAAGCTGTATTTTGACATAGAGCTGCCGCTTGTAACCGTGCTTGCCGATATGCAGATTGAGGGTATGTATGTGGACAAGGAGCGGCTTGGTGCGTTCGGAGCAATGCTGGGTGCGAGGATTGACGAGCTGACCGCTGAGATTTATTCGCTTGCAGGCGGAGAATTTAATATAAATTCTCCCAAGCAGCTCGGCGAAATACTCTTTGAAAAGCTTGACCTTTCGCCTAAGAAAAAGACCAAGAGCGGCTATTCGACGGGAGCGGACGTGCTTGAAAATTTGCGTGACAAGCACCCGATAATCGAGCTTGTGCTGGAATACCGCCACGCCGCAAAGCTGAAATCCACCTACTGCGACGGACTTGCGGCGGTTATAAACCCCGATACGGGCAGAATACATTCGGTATTCAATCAAACGGTGACCGTTACGGGCAGAATAAGCTCAACCGAGCCGAATATGCAGAATATTCCCACCCGAACCGAGCTTGGCAGAGAAATCAGAAAGATGTTCACCGCCGCCGACGGCAAAATTTTAGTTGACGCCGACTATTCGCAGATTGAGCTGCGTGTGCTTGCGGCAATTGCGGACGATGCGGCAATGAAGAAGGCGTTTGCGAGCGGTGCGGATATCCATACTGAAACGGCGGCACAAGTGCTGAAAATTCCTGCCGAGGCGGTTACAAAGGAGCAGAGGTCGGGTGCAAAGGCGGTGAATTTCGGTATCGTTTACGGTATCGGTGAGTTTTCGCTTGCCAAGGATTTGAAGATTTCGGTCAAGGAGGCAAGGGAATATATTGCAGGCTATCTTGCACATTACAGCGGTGTGCGTGATTATATGGAGCGGATTAAAGCCGAGGCGAAGGAGAACGGCTTTGTCAGAACGCTGATGAACAGGGTACGGTATATCCCCGAGCTGAAATCAAGCAATTTCAATACGAGAATGTTCGGTGAGCGTGTTGCACTCAATACACCCATTCAGGGTACAGCCGCCGATATAATCAAGCTTGCAATGGTCAGAGTTCACAGACGGCTTTGCGAGGAAAAATTAAAATCAAAGCTGATATTGCAGGTACACGACGAGCTTATTGTCGAGGCAGTTCCCGAGGAGGAAGAAAGGGTGCGTGCCATTTTGCGTGAGGAAATGGAAAATGCCGCCGATATAGGCGTGAAGCTTGCTGTGGATATGGAGTCGGGGAGGTCGTGGTATGACTGCAAATAAGCGTGTTTTCGGTATAACGGGCGGCAGCGGCTCGGGCAAGAGCTATGTTTCCGATATTTTCAGAAAAAACGGTGTAACGGTATTTGACGGCGACGTGCTTGCACACGAGGTCGCAATGCCCGACGGTGAGGCATATGCGGAGCTTTTTGAGCATTTCGGCGGTGAATATTTTGCGGAAAACGGACTTCTTGACAGAAAAAAGCTTGCCGCCAAGGTCTTTTCTGACAAAAGCGAGCTTGGAATATTAAACGGCATTATGCATAAGCATATAAAGGGCAGAATTGAAAGAGGACTGGAGAATGTGAGCCTTGCGGCGATTGACGGAGCAGTTATAATCGGCAGTCCCGTAGAGGAAATGTGCGAATTTCTGGTGGGTGTGACAGCGCCCTATGATAAACGGCTGGAGCGTATCATAAAGCGTGACGGCATTGGTGAGGCGGCGGCAAGGGCAAGGCTTGACGCACAGCCGAACGAGCAGTTTTACCGCCAAAACTGCCGTTACATAATCGAAAATGACGGCGAAAAAAGTGTTGAGGCGGAGGTTTTAAAAATTTTGGAGGAATTTAAGTAAAATTGAAGGGTTTAAGAAAGCTTATCGCTCTGATGCTGGTAATCGGAGCGGTATATTGGCTGTTTTCGGGAGGAATAAAGGAGCTTGCACAGTACTTTTTTCCTCTTTATTACAGCGAGGAAATCACAGAGGCGGCAGCGGAGTACGGGTTGGACGAATACCTCGTGCGTGCCGTGATAAAGGCAGAGTCGGGGTATGAGGAAAATGCAAGCTCGGGTGTTGCATACGGACTTATGCAGCTTACCGACGAAACGGCAGAGTGGGTTTCGGAGAAAACGGGACTTGATTTTGCAAAACGGCTTGAGCCTGAGGTGAATATAAAAATGGGGTGCTATTACCTTTCCTATTTAATTGAAAGATTTGGCAGTCAGAATACAGCACTTGCGGCATACAATGCAGGACCTGCAACGGTCGGGAGGTGGCTCTCGGAGAAAGCTTATTCAAAAGACGGTGAGAGCCTTGACAAAATTCCGTATGCGGAAACGGAGAAGTACGTGCGTAAGGTGGAGGATTTTTACCGTATTTATATAAGGCTTTATGAAAGCACTTGAAATTTTTGTATTTGTTTGTTATAATGTTAAAAAAAGCTGACAGGGAGGATACGGCTATGGCAAAGAAAACAGTTATTACGATTGGCAGACATTACGGCAGCGGAGGTAAGGAAATCGGCAAGAAGCTTGCTGATAAGCTCGGCGTGACCTTTTATGACGAGGAGCTTGTGACGATGGCTGCCGAAAAGAGTAATATTGACAAGGGTGTTCTGTCTAATGTTGATGAGAAGGCAACGGGAAGTCTGCTGTATTCGCTTGTTATGAGCGGCGGACTTCGAGGTCTTACAACTCCGATGTATTATGAGATGCCCTTAAACGACAAGCTCTTTATCGCACAGTCCGATGTTATCAAGAAGATTGCAAAGGACGGTTCGTGCGTTATCGTCGGCAGATGTGCCGATTACGTTCTTGAGGGCGAGGACTGCGACACCTTCAACGTGTTCCTTTATGCGGACACAGAGTTCAAGGTTGAGCGTATCCAGAGATTGTATAACCTCGACCGCAAATCGGCACTCGACCGTATAAACAAAACCGAAAAACAACGCAGAGCGTACTATAACTACTACTCCCACAAGGAATGGGGCAATATGAACGGCTATGACCTCTGCCTGAATACTGCAACAATCGGTATTGACCACGCAGTAGAAATCATCAAGAGCTGTATTGAGGAGTTGGAAAGATGAGCAATGTTATTGAATTGA
>JAFULX010000110.1 GCA_017483065.1 Clostridia bacterium
ATTGAAATATATCAACAAAATGTTTGGAAAGGTCAGGTGAATTTGTATGTCGGCAATGCAGATGAAAGACAGGTTGAGAGAGCTTCGACTCGAAAAGGGTGAGTCACAGGAAGAAGTAGCAAAGCTGCTGTCACTCAGCCGCACATCCTACTGTAAGTATGAAACTGGCACTTATGAACCTGCCATAGAATCCTTGCTGATACTTGCAAATCATTATCGTGTGACCGTTGATTATCTTGTGGGCAGAACGGATACACCATTCAGCTCAGAGGATTACAGTGCAGATGAGATTGACCTTATTGCAGAGTATCGTAAAAGCGGCAAGCAGGATATGATAAAAAACATTATGTCCGAAACGGAGCAGATGTCAAGCCTGTCCGATGATGAACGTGAGCTTGTAAACAACTATCGTATTGCAGGTAAGAGCAGTAAACGTTCCTTGCTGGACTTTTCACGTTATTTATCAGATACGAAAAACAGCAAAATGCTGTAATGGGGTACTTCCTTAAACTTTGTCACAGGTGCGGCGATTTCTGTCGCACCTATTCTTATATTTGCTTATGTGCTGTAAAGTTTACATCTGGTAACGTAGATTAACAGATATATTTTGAGGGGGTACAGATACGGATATATTTGTTGAATGTGCAAAATTTGCCGAAAACCATTGACTTTGCGGCTTTCAGGGCGTATAATTAAATTGTATTATTATGCGATGTGTTGTTTTTGTTATGGCGAAGCTATACCCTTTTGGGTGCGTTTTGCGAACATTAGCAATACTTGCCAAGAAAGCTGGAGGTTTGTATGAAAAGGTTTATTTCAATGCTGCTGTCGATTTCAATGGTATTGTCATTGTGCGGCAGTTCGCTGTCTGTAAGTGCAGTTGATGTAACAAGCACGACAAAGACAGAGGGTACAGGTCAAGTATCCACGCTTTTCGAGAATGAACTTAACGAAAAGATGGCTGACCTGTCAAATGATTACGGTATTACTTCGGTAGAGGTAATCGACAGCACAGCGGTGGTAAAATATCACGCTGTAAAGGATTGTACTGTTATTATCGGTATCTACGAAGATGACGGTACGAATGGCACACATATGCTTTCGTTTAAGGAAGCGAAGCTTAAAGCGGCTGAGACAGAAGCGGAAATTGCATTGGCTAATCTGCCAGAGTGCTTTTATCTCAAAGCGTATCTTATTGATACAGAAACGCTCCACCCTGTTGCAAAGGTGTATGAATCCCCTAACTACACCAAGCAGATGAAGGATTTCTTTGACCGCACTGTAAACGACTTCCCTGCGGAAAGGGTTTGGAATCTTGATGACAGTGATACAACAAACTTTATGGTTCTTGCCAAAGGCGTAAAGGTTGTAAATATGGATAACCAAATTGATTTTGCTAATATTTCCATTACAAGGAATTCTGTAAGCGTAAGCAGCGGTGCTGATGCAGATGAAACCTTGCTTGACTTGGAAAAAGGCGACCCGTTTATGTTTTTTACTAAAAGCGGCGTGGTTAACGGTATTGTAACCAAAGCGACCATCTCCAAAGATGGCAGCACAGCGGAAATTCAGTATTCAGAAGCACAGACAGGCGATTTGTTCGAGCATATCAGAATTGATACGTCTAATATTGTAAACAATGAACAGGCGGCATATGGTATTCGCCGTGTGAATTCTGCTCCCCAAATAGAACCAGAGGTAACCCCTCTCAGTGTTAGTACATCATTCAGTGTCGGAAAGGAAGGCTCTACCCAAAAAGATGAAGATGCAGACGGAATTGCAATTTCAGGTTCCGTAAAAGCCACATTTGGTTTAGCTGTTGAAGGTGAGGTAAAAGTTTATTACAGTTCTGACGAAGAAGACGAGGTTGATTATGTAGAAGTAACCTGTACTCCAAAGATTACTGTAAGCATTGAGGGCGAAGGCTCGGTAACCGTCAATAAAACGTGGATTGATCAGCCTGTACCAATTGTTCCGACAGGTGTTCCAGGCGTAAATATCATAAGTGTTGATCTTGAATTGAGTACGTCAGCCAGTACTACAATAACGGGAAAGGCAGATGTAACATTTGTTGTTCCAGGCGAAATTACTGTAAAGGGAGATATGTATTCAAACGAAAAGCTTACTTATGATTGTGAAAAGGTGTCACCTACTACCAGTGCTGAAGCGGCTTTGACTTTTGCTGGTACGGTGTCATTTACAGCTAAAGCAAACATATGCGAAGTAGATTTGGAGCTTTTTGAAACATTCTTGGCATCGGCAGGTGCGGAACTTGAAATTAAAGAAGAGTTAAAATTCTACAAAGATATGAGCCGTGACCCCGACAGCCCCGAGTACAAATATGTGAAACATTCCTGCAAGCCGTTGGAATGTATTTCGGGTTCAAATTCAATATCGGTTTCGGGTACGGTTTTCTGTGAATCACCAGTACTCAAATTAATTCCTGAGACGGAACTCGGAGAACTTGGGGGCGAAGCTGAAATCGGCAACTTTACATTTGACGGAAGTGAAGGAAAAATCAGCTGTGAACTTTTCACAGTTGAACTTCTTCCCGAAAATATGAGGGATTTCTATATCCGCACCAATCCTTTGAGCTATAATTACGGAAAATGTTCAAACAAGAGCTATCTTACAGTTTTTACTGTAAAGGACAAGTATAATGATACTATAGTTGAGGGTGCTAAAGTAAAATGGGAAAATGAAGAAGCTGTTACCAATGATTACGGGGCAGCGTCCTTGTTCCTGCCCTGCGGAAAAAGTGCTGAAATAACTGTTGAATGCGACGGTTATCTGCCTTATACGCATACTACAAAGGTGATTTCCGATTACCATATGTTTGAGGACATTAATATTACCTATGCAAAAGCTGTGACAGCCATTACACCTGTTCCCGAAGAAACAGAATCACCTGCTGTATATGTTCACGGCAATGATTTAAGATTTACTTCCCTTAAAGTTGAGTATGCAGACGGAACTTCCGAGATGATACCGTTCTATGTTGACGGAAAGCTCAATGAAGAAATAACCCTTGAGGGTTACAAACCGCACGACCTCAAGACTATACAGGACGTAACCATCACTTACAAAAAGGCTGAATACAAGCTGAAAATAAAGATTATTGCAGATGACAGAGTTGTTGAAAGCATAGAAGCTGTACCTGCTGTAACAGAATATTATGTGGGTGACTATTTCTTTGACAGCACAGACGGCAAAGTAATCGTTCATTACACCGACGGCACTGTCGAAGAAAAGGCGTTAAGCTATTGTAAATTAAGCGGTTTCAACTCTGAAAAAATCGGTAATGTAACAATGACAGCAAAGTTTACCGACGATCACGGAAACACTGTAAGCGATACCTTTGACATTGTTATAAACGGACCTGTTGCTCTTGAATGGCTTGATTATCCAGAAAAAACAGTTTACAACTGCGGAGAGGACTTTGACAGAACATCAGGCTTGATGACATTAAGCTATTTTAACGGTAAGGGCGACCTTATTCCGCTTACAGATGAAAAGGTAACAATTGAATTTGACCCCGAAAAGCTGGGAGAACAGACAGTTAAAATCAGATATGCCGATTTTGACGGATATCTTACTTTTACTGTAACAGTTACTGACAAAATAAAAAGCTGCAGAATAGCAGGTCTGGCAAAAACACATTATCTTGTGGGAGAACCACTCGACCTTTCCGATGCAGTGCTTGAAATCACTTATAAAGAAGACGTAACCTCGCTTATACCTATAACTGTCGATATGGTAAGCGGTTTTGACAGCAGCACGCTGGGAGAATGTACTCTTAAGGTAAAATACAAGGACTCCGTATCGGGCGTTGACGTTGAAGCGGAGACTGTTATTCAGATTGTTGACGGCAGTGTAATGCCGTGCGACCTTATCGTTGTTCCTGTAAATCCTAATTACTACAATGATATGTCAAGATATAACGGTGTTGAATTTGATGTAGAAATTATTTACACCGATTACAGCACCTATGACGTAGGTACAATTGCCGTTCCTACCGATGATTATTACCATTATGACGAAAATATAGGATATATTCATATCACAGGATACGAAATATCTGCCTATGGTTTAGTACAGACAATTAATTTTGAATACGAGGGTGTCTCGGCAACAAGCTATATTATGGTTACCGGCGAAGACAATCCAAAGAAAAATCCTGTAAAGGATGGATATTATGGTATAGGTGTGAATGTAGAGAAGCATAAGGACTATAAAACCAAATTTGCTCCAGGAGAATCATTTGAAATTACCTCAGGTTCAAAATGGGCTGTTGTGTACTGGAGAGAAGATGAAAGCGGAGATCTTTATTATGATATGGATGTTCCTGACGAAGCTTTACACGATTATAATACAAGCTATGTATTAAATGAGATACCAAGCAGTCCTACAGTTAACGGCTACTCATTTAAAATGCTTTTAGCGTTTAACACAGAATTCGGCAGAAAACTTATAGGAATACCTGTTAAAGTATCAGGAACTGGCAGTACAGCGGCTGTGTCATATTCTTTAGTAAATGATTCTGGTGATGTACTTACGCTTGAAGTTGAAGAAGATGAACCAACAGATGACGATACCGTTTTAAACAACACTGACAATACAAATGAAACAGAGAGTGATTCCGAGACAGAAGCTGAAAACAGCACGGAAGATTCTGACGAAACAGAAAGCAACACTGAGACAGAAACCGAAAACAGCACAGAAAATTCTGACGAAACAGAATCCGAAAGCGATATTGAAAATTCGGATGAAACAACGGAATCTGACGAAACTGTTACCGAAACCTCAGAGATTGATCCTGTCCCCGTAATGACAAACAACAGCGAGCTTCTCAAAGTATTAAGCCAGCTTAAATCAGCCGACTTCACAGGACTTCTTACAGATGAGATTTACAATTATTATGTTGTAAAGAATACAAAGGCGGCGGATATTTTCAGCGAGGATAACCTGCTGTTTATCGGACAGGCAGTTTCCGACAGCAGCGGCAAGCTAAGCGTTGAATACGAAACAACCACAGGCGAAGACGGCGAGATAATTCTTAAACCAATGTCATACATAGACCTCTCAACTGTTGTTCTTGATATTAATGTCAGCGACCCTGTTTACAACGGCAAGGAACAGACGGTTCTCCCTGTTATAAAGCTTAACGGCAAGCTGCTTGAAAAGGACGTGGACTATGTTCTCAGCGGTGATGTTACTGTAAAGGATGTTGGTAAATACACAATTACCGTTAAGGGCATCGGCGATTATACGGGTACTGTTGAAATTTCCTACGAGGTAAAGAATTCTTCCTCTGGCGGAACAGCAAATCCTCCGTCTGGTGGTAATACAGGAAATAACGGTAATAACCCGTCAAATCCAGTGATACCGAGCACATCAACCAAAACGTGGACAGTTATCGTTAAAAACCTTGTTACGGGAAAGACAACCTCTGCAAATGCAAAGCGTGACGGAAATGATGTTGTAATCAATCTCGGTTCAAAGAACAATGACTATTATGCCAACGCTTACTCTGCAGATGGTGAATTTCTTGATGGTGTACTTATTAAAAACGGTACAGCAAAATTTATCAATCTTGAAGAAAATAATTTCAGGATTGAAATTGATTCTGTTCCGCACTTCGATGATGTTTCTTCAGATGCAGGTTTCTATGTTGATGAATATGTAACGGAAGTTACTCAGAACAAGCCATATGCAGTGATAATTCTTGTTATTGCTGTTACAGGCGTTTGTGTAATTGAGTGGAAAAAGAAGAAGGACAGAAAGTCAAATAACAGCTGTAGATTTTAATTGTTAACACAGCAAGCCCGATGATTCCGCACATAGGATTATCGGGTTTTGCGGTATACGGAAAAGTACAAATTGTTCTCATAAATATAATAGAATGGAGAAGGCTTATGGAACCAAGAGAAATTGAATATGAAGCATTGGAAAGCAAATACTTTTCCCAGCTTAACCCTGATGATTGTATCGTTGATGCAGCTGCGGCTATGGCGGTTAGCTATCGTTACAGATGCGATTATGTTGAAAGAAAACGCATTCTTTTTACGGTATTGATTGTCCTTGCAAACGTCATAGCTACAGTAGCTGTAGTGGGTAATATGGATTATTTCGGAATAGTTTACTTTGCATTGCTTGCGTTATGGCTTTTCCTTATGGAGCTTGGTTATCGTGCTAAATGCAAGAAGCCTGACCGCTTACAGTATTTCTTTTTATCAAAGACACGTCTTTTCGTAAATAACAGAAGCGGTGAGCATATTGTTTTATATCCTCTTATAAAAAAGATTAATCCGATAAAATATATGGGCAAGGATAAGAAGTTTGCCATTATTGAGGTACATTACGGCTTGACAGCACTTGATATGACGAAACTCAGACTTTGTGCAGGTGTTGAGGACGCAGAAAGAATGTACAAGAAACTGACAGAAATACATGAGGAATGGGGAAAATAAAATGAGATTTACTTTTAATGAAAATAAGCTTAATAAAATTGAAAATACTCCAATAAAAGAAACAACGCTTAAATACGTTGTTGATACAAAGAACGGGATAAATTCTTTGCTCTGCATTGCAGGTCTTATAGTATTTATGTTCGTGATTTACATAATTGGTTCGATTATACTGCCGTCTGGAAGAGTTGGTGCTATGCCAGCTATCATTTGCATCGGCGGTATTATCGGTATGATTAAATATGCAATATATCATTTTGGCGGTGGAAATTATAAGAAGCTTAAAAGCTATTGTCAATCCAATGGCATTGATATATCCGATGTTGAAAATGATTTTAAAAACCGCAGAATTTACGGTAATGCTCTTTGTGCTGTTGGTGACAGATATTTTATCTGCATTGACAGAGTAATTCCCGTTGATGATATTTACTGGGTATTTTACAGCGATTATAAAACACATACAGAGGGTAAGGATTCCAAGAAGTTTTTTCTTGAAATATGCTGTAATGACGGTACAATTACTGAATATTATGCTGCACCAGAATACGCTGCTGCTATACTTAATGAGCTTAACAAAAAGCACCCGAATATTGTTATGGGATATTCATTTGCACTTGAGAAGCTTTATGCTAATGAGCGTGATGAATTTATAGCAAAAGCTGATGCTATGAGACCTGAATCTATTTATGAGATGAAGAGCCTTAATTTATAAAAGGACGTGAATAAGAATGACCATCAAAAAAATTATAGCTGCAGTAATGGCAGTAACAATTCTTGCTGGAATGACAGCGTGCGGTAATACAGCGGAAGAAAGTGTATCCGAAAGCACAACAGCAGAAGTAACTACCACTATCGCTGAAACAACCACAGCTGCCGAGGAAACTACTACAGTTACAGAAGAAACAACAATTGCAGAAACTGAAACATCAGCTGAACCAGAAGACGAGGGCTTTTCTCAGGAGCAGTTGGAAATGACATCTGTAACCATTCCTGACGGAACTGTGAAGATTGAAGACGGTGCATATTCACACTATTTCAGCCTTAGAGATGTTACAATTCCCGACGGCGTGACCGAAATAGGTAAAAACGCTTTCAGACAGTGTTATGAGCTTGCGAATATAAACATTCCTGACAGCGTTACTAAAATAGGTGTTTGTGCTTTTTATGGTGATGAATCATTGAAAAGCATAGAAATTCCTGACAGTATCAATGAAATAGGCGAACAGGCATTTGCATATTCTGCTCTTACAGGTGAGCTTGTTATTAAGGGTGACAATTGTGAAATCGGCAACGGTGCTTTCTTTAGCTGTATAAAGCTTGAGAGCGTTATCATTGAAGATGGAGTCACTAAAATCGGCAGTACAGCTTTTGCAGATTGTGAAAGCCTTAAAAGCGTTGTAATTCCTGACAGCGTTACCGAAATTGGTGATGGTGCATTTAAAAATTGTGTAAATCTTACAAGCATTACCGTTCCAGATAAATTCAATGACAGATATGAAGATATTTTCGGTAAGCCTAAGTCGGACAGCAGTGCATCAGAAGGCTTTACATATGTTACCGATAATGCAGTTGCCACTGCCGATAAAATTCCAGCAGAATGGCTTGCTTCAGCAGAGACTTGTCTTAATGGCAATGAACGTTATGAGCGTTTTGTAAATTATGACCCAGCTTATGAAGATACCTTCCCCGATGTTTCTGACGGATTCCCTCCGCTTGTTGAGTTTGAAGAGTATCTTGATGAAAACGGAACTGCAAAGGCTAAGTTTACAAACGGTATGGTCGGAGATTTCAACGGCAACGGAAAGAACGAAGCGTTTGTTGTGTTGGGCACACCATATTTCTATACTGAAAACGGAGGCGGCGAAGGCGGACCCGATTTTCTTGTATATATAAACGAAAACGGAGAAGCACAGCTTTTAACTCAGGGATACGATATCAGAATTGACAGTGAACTTGTTTATAATGGCTTTTCTCACTTTTTAGTACGCATGGGGATAAACAATGCTTCAAACGGAAGTTTTGTTTATTCAGCAGACGGAACAAACGCCAAAGTGGAAATTGAACATTTTTTGTCGCTTACAATAGATGATACCAACAATCGTATATTAAAGGGTACAG
>JAFULX010000111.1 GCA_017483065.1 Clostridia bacterium
AATATAACCGAAATGCACATTTTTAAGAGACTTATTTCTTTTCAGGCTTAGGTCTCTTAGCGCCGTACTTAGAGCGTGACTGCATTCTCTTAGCAACGCCCTGAGCGTCGAGTGTACCGCGGATAATGTGGTATCTTGTACCAGGCAAATCCTTAACTCTTCCGCCTCTGATAAGAACAACGCTATGCTCCTGCAGATTGTGGCCGATACCCGGAATGTAAGCTGTAACTTCGATACCGTTTGTAAGTCTTACTCTGGCAATCTTACGAAGTGCGGAGTTCGGCTTCTTCGGTGTTGCAGTTCTTACAGCCGTGCAAACGCCTCTCTTCTGGGGTGAGCTGTGGTCGTTTGTTCTCTTCTTAAGAGAGTTCAGGCTCTTCTGAAGAGCAGGTGCAGTTGACTTCTTAACAGAAGTTTCTCTGCCCTTTCTTACCAACTGATTAAATGTAGGCATATCGGAAAATCCTCCTTCTTTAAAAATATTTATCATAAACTCCGAAATCGGAGAATGATACAAAATTAGTTTGAACGAACAGCGGCACAGGACGCCTTTACATCAATGCCGCACATTGCACCAAGCTCACGCATGGTCGCAACAGTGCAAAGCTTCGCACCTGCAAGTGCCTTGATTTCCTCGGCAATCCGCTCGGGCGCATCAGCAGCAAGGTAAACCCTCTCGGCTCCCTGCCCGATGACCTTTTTCGTTTCCTTCAGCCCGACCGCTAATCTGGCTCTTTCTTCTGCGGTAAACATAATTTTACCTCCTTACAGTCCACATTATTAGCCCAGCCTACTAAGTATATCAAACAGTTTGTCCCTTTGTCAAGCTTTTTTATACATTTTTTTATAATTTTTGCAGATTTTTGCGAAACATACAACAAAATGCCCATTTGAAAACGCTCAAATGGGCATTTGTGTCAAATAACATTTAATCTATCGAAACAGTTTCTCCCGCACCGATGCGGTAAATTTTGCCGTCTATGTTTGCCCAGACGGTAATCGCCGACGGATTATATACCTTATCACAGGAAACGGTGTATTTAAGATTTTTCGCAGCGTTCATATAGTCGACAATCTCAATATTTGTCGCATACCATATGTCATCGTGACCGCCCATCATCTCGCAGAATTCCTCAATAATATTCCAGTTGTTATCATTATTGAACTCATAGCTGTGACCCCATACATACATCATATGCAAATATTGCCATTTATTCAGAGCGAGGAATTGCTTTCCAAGCTCGGCTATATTGTGCTTATGATGACAGGTCGGATTCCAGAGCAGGAAATTATCGGGCATACCGAAGCCTTGTGTGGATTTTACGGTACGTGAATATTCTATTCCGCAATACGGGAGCAAGGATACAATATCGGGCGAAACCGAGCCGTTCGGATAGGACATTCCACGCACGGCATAGCCGCAAGCCTCCTCCAGTGCCTCACGGTCAGCAAGAACCTGCTGCACAACCTGCTCATTCGGGCAGCGTGCAATGGTCGGATGCGTATATGTATGTGCGGATACCTCGTGTCCTGCATAAAGCTCACTTATTTCGCTAAGAGGTATTTTGTTATCGCCCGGCAAACCCGAATTAAGGTGAAATGTGCCTTTAATTCCGTTTTTGTTGAAAATTTCAACCAGTCTGCGGTCAAATATCATTCCGTCATCATAGCTCATAGTAAGCACCTTATGTTTTCCTTCGGGGAAGCATATGTACACTGTTTTTAATTTCCTTGTCATTATAATCACCTTCAAATCAAATTATAGCACCATTATAATACAAGTAAATTATTAAATCAAGCTTTTTTACAAAATAATCCAGCACAGTATAATATTACTTGCATTTCAAACAAAATCGTAATATAATGACTAAGTTGACAAAAATTACGGGGTGGAAGAAATGGATAATATCTGGATTATACTTGTGCTGATATATGCACTGATGAAGGGTTCACGTGAGGGAATGAAAAAAGCCGCATTGAAACGAAGCGGCACAAATGAAATTTTATTCTTTTACACACTGATTGGATTGGTGCTTACTCTTCCCTTTTCCAAATCAGCCTTTGCTCTTTCTCCCATTTTAATTTTCTTTGCGTTCATAAAAGCGGCGGCAGTAAGTGCAGCGTGGATTCTGTCCTTTACGGCTCTCAAAAAAATGTCGGTAAGCCTTTATGGCATTATGGATTTGTCACGTATGGTATTTTCCACTCTGCTTGGCGTACTGGTACTCGGCGAAAGCTTCACGCTCCCGAAAGCAATCGGTGTTCTGTTGGTTATAACAGGACTTATGTTCGCCAATCTTAAAAGAACAAGCGATTCCAAGGGCGTAACCCTGCCTATCCTCCTTGCCGCTCTGCTCAGCTGTTTTTTCAACGCTATTTCGGGAACTTTAGACAAAATTCTGATGCAGTATATGGAAAGCTCACAATTGCAGTTCTGGTTTATGTTCTTTTCGACTGTAATCTATGCCGTCGTACTTTTGGTACGACGTGAGCGCATATCGGTCAGATGTCTTAAAACCAATTACTGGATACCGTTGCTCAGCATTTCGCTGATTATCGGTGACCGTCTGCTTTTCGAGGCAAACGCAAACCCTGCCAGCGAGGTAACACTGATGACGGTTATCAAGCAATCCTCCGTAATCGTGACAGTACTGACAGGGTATTTTGTGTTTAAGGAAAAGCATATTTTATACAAGCTCTTCTGCTCCTCAATAGTTGTTTCAGGTATTCTTATTGCAGTATTACTGTAATTCCCGTTCCTTCTTTACTGCTGTTTTCGGTATTCCTTCGGCGTCATATTGGTATTCGCCTTAAATGCGTTTGTAAATGCCTGCACCGACAGGTAGCCTATCTCAGCGGCTATATCCGCTATCTTCATATCGGGATTTTCCAAAAGCATTGTCTTTGCACGTTCCATACGCTGTTCGTCAATGAACTTCTTAATTCCCGTCTGCGTGCAATCCTTAAAAATCCTCCGAAGATGCGATTCACTCACAAAAAAGTGCTTGCTGATTTGCTCAACCGTCAGCTCCGTACCTATATTTTTGATAATATAGTCCTTAATTTCATCTATAAATCCCTGATTTTTGCTGTTTTGCTTTTGCTCAAGAATATCAAAGATATAATCATAAAATTCCATCATACAATCGCAAAAATCGCTTATTCTTTCCTTGCTTGACAGAATACCCGTCATTGCTTCGGTCACAACATTGCCGAAATTGATGCTTCTGTCCATCTCTAAAATATTATGTACCGATACAAACAAAAGCTGCATAAATGCGTTTCTGATGAGAAGTATGTCGTTCGTGATATTTGTTTTCAGATATTCCGCAAATTCCTCAAGCAGCTCGGACAGCAGCTCTCTTGAGCCTGTCTTGATGCAGGTGAGAATTTTCTTTTCTATTGCGAACGGGTACTCAAAGCCGCCCACCTCACCCTTTGAAATATTCTCATACAGCAGAATGGAGGTATTTTCATTTACCATTCTTGTTTCTATACTGCTTCGTGCCTCGTCCACACAGCAATGAATATTTGCAAAGTCCTTATGCACCGTCGAAACACCGATTGAGAATTTCTGCTGCACATCTGCCGAAAGCAGTGCCGCAAGCTTTTCCGCAACGTCATATAATCCGTATTTCATTCTCTCCGAATAGGACTGCCCTGCCGAAAGAACTATAATCATCTGCGTAAGTCCCATATTCAGCACAAAGCCACGCCCTGTTGCCGCAACAAACTCGTTGAGGATATCATTGATATACAGCGAGAACAGATTGTATTGCTTTTCCGAATATCTTTCGGCAAAATTCTTATAGTCATTTATCGAAACACAGAATGCGATATAGCTGTCGTTCTCGCCGAAGCTCAGACCGTATCTTGAAAGCAGGCTGCTGACAGCCGCATAATCGTCCGCCTCACCGTCAATTATTGCCTTCAGGAACATTTCCTTTTGCTGAATAAGGTAGTTTTCCAGCGTTTGCGACAAATTTTGGTTATTGTCTATCAGTGACACAACATTGTTTTTAATCATCTGTATTTCGTTATCCTCATCATCGTCCGCAGACGAAATAAGGTCGGAAATACTCTTTATCGGCATATAGATTTTAACCGAAATCGCATATGACAGATAAAGGCTCACGAACATCATCAAAAGACATAGTGCAAGCTCGATTACTATAATTGTGGAGTTGCTTTTATACACATCGGAAAAGGGTATGGAAATATAATAATTCCATTTATATCTGTCCATTTCCTGATATGTAAACATTAAATCCTCACCGCCGACCTTTGCCGAAAAATAGAGACTGTTCTGCTCGCGTCCTTCGGGGCAGAATTCATCATTGACGTTTACCGCATTATTTTCGGAATACATTACCACATTCTGCTCGTTGGTGATTATCTTCTGTGCGGCATTCTCACGCATTGTAGATGCCTTGATATAATTATCATTGGTATCAAATATGATGATTATTTCAGGCACAGAGTTGCCGAAAGGGATTTTCTGCACAAAGGACAGGATAAAGCTGTTGCTGTCAAGTCCGTTGGTAGATTTTCTAAGTACCGCCTTTTGTTCGGGAAAATCATTTATGTTGGCAATAAACTCTCTGTCATAATATTCATCTATATCGACCACACCCTGCACAGTTGACAGCACAAGACGCTGGTCGCAGATGTAGACCGAAATAGCCTCGATATACTCATTGGACATAAGATGCCCGTCAAGAATAGACATTACATTTCTCACGCTGTTTATATCGTTTTCCCGATAATATTTGGAAAAGCTCTGTATTTCCTGATTTGTGACCACATTCAGAAAGGATTTGTTAATTTCGTCAAGCACAAATTCCTGTGCCATTACCATCTGATTGAGCATTTTTGCATTAGTTTCGGCAATACTGTTGCGAAACGCCCTCGAGCTGTACGTCGACAGCGTTATGCCAAGCAGAATGATTATACATACCAGAACAGAAAATATGCTGAAAAAATATTTCCGAAAGCTTGACGAATGCATAAATGTATCTAAAATTGATTTAATCCTCATTGGTTATTCCTCTTAATATAGTTTTGTATATCAAAATTATATGTTATAAAAACCACGCTGTCAATACAACATTTACAATTCCGCCGCTTCTATCCCTGCAAGCAAAACTATGCCTATAC
>JAFULX010000011.1 GCA_017483065.1 Clostridia bacterium
ATATGGCGGTAATCCGTCAGATTAAGGAGTGTCACGAGAAGGGACAGCCTGTGCTTGTCGGTACGGTAAATATTGATAAGTCGGAGATTTTGTCTGCACTTTTGAAGCGTGAGGGCATCAAGCACGAGGTACTGAACGCCAAATTCCACGCAAAGGAAGCACAGATTGTTGCTCAGGCAGGTAAGAAGGGTGCTGTTACGATTGCTACCAATATGGCAGGTCGTGGTACAGATATTATCCTCGGCGGTAACGCTGAATATATGGCGAAGAACGAGCTTGTAAAAGAGGGTATGTCCGACGAGCTTATTGCCGAGGCGACAGGCTTTGCCGAAACGGATAATGAGGAAATTATCGAGGCAAGGAGAAAATACAACGAATATCACGAGAAGTTCAAGGCACAGCTCAAGGACGAGCAGGATGAGGTGCGTGCCGCAGGCGGACTCTTTATAATCGGTACAGAACGTCACGAGTCACGCCGCATCGACAATCAGCTCCGAGGACGTGCAGGACGTCAGGGCGACCCTGGTGCAAGTAAGTTCTTCCTGTCCTTAGAGGACGACCTGATGCGTATTTTCGGCTCTGAGCGTGTTAAGGCAATGGTGAACGGTCTCGGACTCGAGGAAGATGAGCCGATTGAGGCGGGAATGCTCACAAAGGCGATTGAAAATGCACAGCGTAACCTCGAGAGCCGTCATTTTGACTCACGTAAGCACGTTTTGCAGTATGACGAGGTAATGAACGAACAGCGTAAGATTATCTACCGTCAGCGTCAGAGCGTGATTGACGGCGAGGATATTTCTTCGACAATCAAGACAATGCTCGAGTCGGTTATCGACACAGCTTTGGACGATTATGTAGGAATCAGCGAAATCCCCGAGGAGTGGAATTTGAACGCACTCGGAGAGTTTGCGAACACCATCTTGCAGGCGAAGGGCGAATTTAAGGTTGAAAAGGACGAATTGGAAACAATCACAAAAGCAGACCTTAAGGAACGCCTAATGGCTATTGCCGAGAAGAGTTATGCCGAGCAGGAGGAGCTGTTTGGTGATAAGATGCGTGAGGTTGAGCGTGTTATGATGCTCCGTGTGGTTGATACTCTCTGGATGGACCACCTCGACGAGATGGAGCACGTTAAGCGTGAAATCGGACTTCAGGCATACGCACAGCACGACCCCGTTGTGGAATACCGCAATGTCGGCAGTCAGCTTTATGAAGGAATGTTGGAGGCAATCAAGCGTGATACCGTACGCTATGTGCTTGCCGTAAAGCCCAGACCGCAGGTTGAAATCAAGAGAGTACAGGTTGCCAAGCCGATAGTAACCGCAGGTGACGGCTCATTGCCCAAGCAGGCGAAAAAGGCTGACAACAAACCGGGCAGAAATGACCCGTGTCCTTGTGGCAGCGGAAAGAAATATAAACAGTGTTGCGGAAAGTAAGATACTGTGTATCTTGCTTTCTGCAACACAAATATAGATATGAAGGATGTGAAATAAGTGCTCCAATATGACGAGTACCGTCCGCGTTTGCAGGGTATGGAAAAAGCAATTTATGATTTGAGGGATTCACTTTGACATCGAAGGGACTCTTTCGGAAATAGAAAAGCTTGAGGCAGAGGCGGCAAGTGAGAGCTTCTGGGAGGATATGGAGAACTCGCAGAAGGTTTTGCAGAAGACAAAGCAGTTAAAGGATAAGGTGGAGCGTTACAATGCACTTCTTGGTGCGTGGGAGGACGCTCAGGTGCTTTGTGACCTTGCCAATGAGGAAAATGATGAGTCAATGGTCGGCGAGGTCAAGTCGGCTGTTGAAAGCGTCGAGGCTGAATGTGAGAAGATGACCTTGGAAACCTTGCTTTCGGGTCATTATGATAAAAATAACGCAATCATCACACTGCACGCAGGTGCAGGCGGAACAGAGGCACAGGACTGGTGCGAGATGCTGCTCAGAATGTATCAGATGTACGCACAGAAAAACGGCTACACGCTGTCCACGCTCGATATGCTCCCCGGTGATGACGCAGGTGTTAAGAGTGCAACAATTATGATAAGCGGACTTAACGCTTACGGTTACTTAAAGGCAGAAAAGGGCGTACACCGTCTGGTGCGAATTTCGCCGTTTGACGCCTCGGGCAGACGTCATACCTCCTTTGCTTCAATCGAGGTTATGCCCGAAATTACAGATGATGTGGAAATCAATATCCGTACCGAGGATTTGAAGGTTGATACCTACCGTGCCTCGGGTGCGGGCGGTCAGCATATCAATAAGACCGACTCGGCGGTAAGAATTACGCATATCCCGACAGGTGTTGTGGTTGCGTGTCAGACGCAGAGGTCACAGCATCAGAACAGAGAATATGCTATGCGTATGCTGAAGGCAAAGCTTGCCGAGATTGCTGAACAGCAACAGAAGGAAAAGATTGAGGATATCAAGGGTGTACAGAAGGAAATTGCGTGGGGCAGCCAAATCCGCTCCTACGTATTCCACCCCTACACAATGGTAAAAGACCACCGCACAAGCTATGAGGTGGGTAATATTCAGGCTGTTATGGACGGCGACCTTGAAGGCTTCATCAATGCATACCTCAAGGCAGCGAGCCTTGGACAATTACAGAAGTAAATCAAAAATACGGAAGCAGATGCTTCCGTATTTTTGCTGTTAAGATTATTCTTCGTCAAGACTTTCTTCCTGCTCCGCCTGAATGTCAGGGAAGATGGAAAGCATCGGCTGAATTGAATTGTCGCCGTTGAGTTTACGCTTGATATAGTTTCTTGTAATTGCAATTACAGTACCCGAAAGAGTCAGAACACCAATCAGGTTTGGAATTGCCATAAGACCGTTTAAGGTATCCGCAATATCCCACGCAAGGTCAAGGCTCATTGTAGCACCGACTACGATAAAGAGTACGAATACAACCTTATAAACGATAGTCGATTTTGTGCCGAACAGGAATTCCCACGCCTTTGTGCCGTAGAACGACCAGCCGAGAACGGTAGAGAATGCGAACAGTACAATCGCAATTGATACAAATGCACCTGCAAAGCTGCCGAAGCCGTGCGAGAATGCTGCACTTACGAACGGAACACCCTCTAACTGCATACCGTAGGTTTCGCTGCCCTCCTTTTCGTCAAGAGAGATAATCACGTCGGTATCGGTGTTAAGCACGCCGAGTACCTTGTCATTCTCGTCCAAAGCAACAATCACCTGTGTTTCGGGGTCAATTGAAGCTGCAAGCTCGTCTGTATATTCGACCTTTTCAACATCACAGTCAATGAGATTAACCTCGTCAATCTTTGTGTCGGCAACGGTAATCACTCCAACGTTCGGAGCTGTGGTATCGTACGGCTTGACAACGCCTGTGGAGAGGATAACAAGTGCTGTAAGGGTACAAACAATGATTGTGTCTGCAAATACCTCAAATATACCCCACATACCCTGTACAACAGGCTCTTTTACGTTAGAGGCACTATGTACCATAACCGAAGAGCCAAGTCCTGCCTCGTTCGAGAATACACCTCGCTTGAAGCCCATTGTAATAGCCTGCTTAACCGCAGCACCGACAACACCGCCTGCGGCTGCCTTCCAGCCGAACGCACCCTTGAAGATGCTTACGAAAACACCAGGAACTGCGGAAATGTTCATTATAACAATAATAACCGCACCGACAATATAAGCAATCGCCATAAATGGAACAAGCCATTCGGTAACCCTTCCTATTCTCTTGATACCGCCTACAACAACCAGTGCCGCAACTATTGCAAGCACAACACCTGTTGCAATCGCAGGTATATTGAAGAAATCGTAGAGTGCAGTAGCAATTGAGTTAATCTGGGTCATATTACCTATTCCAAAGGAGGCAAATACACAGAAGATTGCGAACAGCACCGAAAGAATTTTACCAGCCTTATTGTTAAGTCCATCACGCAAATAATACATCGCACCGCCTGACCACTCGCCGTCCTTGTTTTTGCGGCGGTAGTAGATACCGAGGACATTCTCGGAGTAGTTTGTCATCATACCGAAAAATGCCGAAACCCATATCCAGAACACAGCACCAGGGCCGCCGATGGTGATAGCGGTTGCAACACCTGCGATGTTACCCGTTCCGATAGTAGCTGCCAGAGCGGTTGAAAGTGCCTGAAACTGCGAAATTGTCTTTTTACCCGACTTGGTTACGTCCTTCTTCTTAAAGATAGCAAAGAATGTTTCGTTGCAGACGTGCTTTGCCTTTGTAACCTGAAAGAATTTTGTTCGTACCGTCATATAAATACCCGTCGCTATGATTAAAACCAGCATAGGTATTCCCCAGACAAGACCGTTGACCGTACTGTTAATATTGGTAACGGCTTCAATAAATGAGTTCATATTTCACTCTCCTTGTTAAATAGTATCTATTATTATACCATATTATACCGCTTTAGTGCAACTGTTTTTACATAATTGGCGAAAACAGCCTGAAAAATCCTTCACGTACTCTTGTTTTAAAGGGACGCTTTTCATATTCCTCCAAGGTCAGACAGTAGGACTC
This sequence comes from Clostridia bacterium, assembly GCA_017483065.1. GTDB lineage: Bacteria > Bacillota > Clostridia > UBA1381 > UBA1381 > HGM11525. Next base: position 4,523 of record JAFULX010000011.1, read on the forward strand.
CTCAATATCCTCCTCGTAAATCTCTCTGCATTTTACAGCGGTTTCGGGCGAATAGAAGAAAGCGTTCGTTTCAAAGTGGAGCTGAAAGCTGCGTATGTCTATATTGGTTGTACCGATTGTCGCAAGCTTATCATCTACCGTTATCGTCTTTGAATGTATGAACCCGTTATACAGATATACCTTCACGCCTGCCTTCAGCATTTCGTCAAGATATGAAAGGCTTGAATAGTAAACGTACGGCTTATCAGGCTTGCCCGGCAGCATAATCCGCACGTCAACACCCGAGTCAACAGCTGTAATCAGTGCGTTGCGGAAGGACTGGTCGGGTATGAAATACGGTGATTGAATATAGATATAATGCCGTGCTGAGTAAATCATTTTCATCATTCCGCACTTAATTTCCTCGGCAGGTGAGTCGGGTCCTGACGACACAATCTGCATCGGCAAAAAGCCGTTGTGCGTTTCAGGGTCGTCAAGTCTGAGATTTTCAAGCGTTTTGCTTAAGGTATCCCGTGCGGAGAAGTCCCAGTCAAGGCAAAACTGCTTATATAAAAGCTTCACAGCATCGCCTGTGATACGCAGATGTGTGTCACGCCACGGCTTTGTTTTTTTGAGTCCCATATACTCGTCACCGATATTCATACCGCCGAGATACGCAATTTTGTTGTCAATAACAGCGATTTTACGGTGGTTTCGGTGATTGATTTTCGACAGAGTGAAGATATTGACGGGATAAAAGCTGACCGCTTTGCCGTATTTTGTATGATTAAGCGAGGTAAGAAATTTCCTCGGCGTAAAGAAACAGCCGAAGGAATCGTACAAAAGCCGCACCTTAACACCCTCGTTGGCTTTTTTCACGAGTGCGTTCATAATTTTTGTGCCGATATCGTCTTTTCGGACAATGAAATAGAGAAGATTTATCGACTCTGTTGCATTTTCAATATCCGAAAGCAGAAGGTCATACTTTTCTCTGGCATCGCAGAGGATATCGACGCTGTTGTTTTCGGTGTAAAGGCAGTGATATTTGCAGAAATAGCGGATAAGGTCAAGCTCGTTGATATCCTTCGTTTCGAGCGTGTCAAGAATATCCATCTGCTCATAAAGCTGTCTGGTAAGTGCGTCGCCCTGCACCTGCTTGCCGTAATAAATGCCGCTTGTACGCCGTTTTACGCCAAGTCCGAAAATGAGAAATGCTAAAAGTCCGCCGATGGGCAGGAGTATAAACACCAGCACCCACGTCAGGCTCACAATCGGGTCCTTGCGTTGGAAGAACACCACAACGATAATCAATATGAAATTGAGAATATAGGAAATCTGCATAAAGCTGTCAAAACCGAACATTTTTATTCCTCCGTCTGAAGCATAGCATCACTATTACCATAGCGGCAGCACATCCGCTAAAATCTATGAAAATGTCTGTCACCTGCGGACTTCTGCCTGCCGAAAAAGTCTGCAAAAGCTCATCACAGCAGGCGGTCAGAAGTCCTGCAAACGCAACCTGTACAAGGTGCGGACGAAGCCCTTTTTTTGAATATTGTGCCGAGAGCGACAAAAATACCGCTTGTGCAAAAAATTCGGTAAAATGTGCCGCCTTTCTTAACAATTTGGGTGTGATAATATTCTCAAACCCTGAAAGAAGCTGCGACAAAAAAGCAAACAGACCGTTGCTTATCTGTGCCGAGGTGTCTGCATTCTGTGCTGAGTTGGAGAAGATAAACACCGTCACCAATACAGCAAGTATAAGAAAAATCCTGCTTTTTTTCAAAAAACCGCTCCTTTCCGTTATAGTTTTAAAATGCGGAAAACCGCCCTTATAAAACAGAGGATTTTCCGCAATAAAATCAATACTTTTTAATACCGATGTCCTTTCTGAAATGGCAGTCCTTAAAGCTTACCATATCAACACCCTCATACGCACGCTTAATTGCTGCGTCGAGGTTATCGGCTACTGCGGTAATACCAAGCACTCTGCCGCCTGCGGTAACTATCTTGCCGCCGTCGGTCTTTGTGCCTGCGTGGAATACCGTCAAATCCCCGTACTTTGCAATCTCGTCAAGTCCCGGAATCTCGTAGCCCGACTGATATTTTACGGGATAACCGCCCGATGCCATAACCACGCATACTGCCGCATTATCTGCCCATTCGATGTCTATTTCGTCAAGACGACCGTCAATTACCGCCTCCATAATTTCAACCAAATCGGTCTTTAATCTCGGAAGTACAACCTGTGTTTCAGGGTCGCCGAAGCGTGCATTGTATTCGATTACCTTGACGCCCTTTTCGGTCATCATAAGTCCGAAATACAGAACACCCTTGAACGGTCTGCCCTCCGCTGCCATAGCCTTGACGGTCGGGAGGAAGATGTTTTCCATACACTCTGCCGCTTTGTCTGCGTCATAGAGCCTTGACGGCGAGAATGTACCCATACCGCCTGTGTTCAAGCCCTCGTCGTTGTCGTATGCCCTCTTGTGGTCCTGTGCCGAAACCATAGGAACGACCGTTTTGCCGTCACAGAATGCGAGGACGGAAACCTCGGGACCTGTCAAAAATTCCTCGATAACAACTCTGTTACCGCTTTCGCCGAACACCTTATCCTCCATAATATCGTGGATTCCTGCTTCTGCCTCGGCGAGATTTTGTGCGATTATAACACCCTTACCGAGTGCCAGTCCCTCTGCCTTGATAACGGCAGGGAAGCTGCCCTTTCTGATATACTCCAAAGCGTCGGCGGGGTTATCGAACACCTCATAGCCTGCGGTGGGTATATTGTATTTTTTCATAAGGTCTTTTGAGAATACCTTACTGCCCTCAATGATTGCCGCATTTGCTCGTGGGCCGAAGGCACGGATACCTTCCTTTTCGAGAGCGTCCACCATACCCATTACGAGCGGGTCGTCTGGAGCGACCATAACGAGGCCAATTTTATTCTCCTTTGCAAAGCTTACAACACCGTCAATGTCGGTTGCCTTTATGGGTACGCACTCCGCAAGCTCAGCAATACCGCCGTTTCCGGGTGCACAGTATATTTTATCAACCTTGGGCGACTGTGCGATTTTCCATACAATTGTATGCTCTCTGCCGCCGCCGCCGACTACTAAAACCTTCATTGTTATAACAATTAGCTCCTTTCACAAAACCAAGGCTGAAAGAAATTTTTGCAGGTTGCCGCTTTGAGCAGCGACGGCGTACGAGTGTACTCCGAGCTGCGAAAAGTGGTGAAATGCGGAAATTTATTCAGCCTTATACCTCCGTAATCGGTTTAAAACTCTAACTTAGATGCAATATATGCGTCCAAATCGGAGATTTTAATTCTCTGCTGCTCCATAGTATCTCTGTCACGAACTGTAACCGACTCGTCCTCCTCGGAGTCGAAATCGTAGGTAATACAAATCGGAGTACCAATCTCGTCCTGACGGCGGTAACGCTTACCGATAGAGCCTGCCTCGTCGTAGTCGATGTTATACTTTGAGGCAAGGCTGTCATAAACCTTCGACGCACCCTCGGAAAGCTTCTTTGAAAGCGGAAGTACAGCAGCCTTAATCGGTGCAAGAGCGGGGTGCAGGTGCATAACAACTCTTGTGTCGCCTTCGCCAACCTCTTCCTCGTCATATGCTTCAACAAGGAATGCAAGTGTTACACGGTCAGCACCCAATGACGGCTCGATACAGTAGGGGATATATCTCTCGTTTGTGACCTGATCGATATATTCCATACTCTCGCCCGAATGCTCCTGATGCTGTTTTAAGTCAAAGTCTGTTCTGTCCGCAATACCCCAAAGCTCGCCCCAGCCGAACGGGAACACGAACTCAATATCGGTGGTTGCGTTTGAATAGTGCGACAGCTCCTCGGGACTATGGTCACGGAAACGCACGTTTTCTTCCTTAATTCCGAGTGAAAGCAGCCATTTCATACAGAATTCTTTCCAATAATAGAACCATTCCATATCCTTGCCCGGCTCGCAGAAGAACTCAAGCTCCATCTGCTCGAATTCACGGACACGGAAAATAAAGTTGCCCGGTGTGATCTCGTTTCGGAAAGACTTACCGATCTGTGCAACGCCGAAGGGCAGCTTTTTCCGGGTAGTTCTCTGGATATTAGCGACGTTGACGAAAATACCCTGTG
>JAFULX010000112.1 GCA_017483065.1 Clostridia bacterium
TAGCGAGGCTATCGTTTACCGCTTTGCAAACGGAAAGGTAAGAGAAATCACCGTTGACGATTTTAACGGCGATGAGCTTGCTTTCCGCACTTGGAAAACTTTTTCTGACAGAGATTATCACAGTCAGGAAAAGCAGACCCGCAGAACATCAAGAAAAGATGTAAGTTATGACAGTCTTGAAGAAATGGACTTAGGATATTCCGAAGGTTGTCTTGATACTATGCTCAGGACAGAGGATGAAGAAGCTTTGAGCGAAGGGGTTGAAGAATTGCTTTCTATTCTTTCAGAGAAACAGAGAAGAAGGCTGTACTTATATGTAATTAAAGGTATGAAACAGGAAGAAATCGCTCGCTTGGAAGGTTGCTGTCAGAGGGTAATTTCAGAGAGCATTTATGCAGCAAAAAATAAAATCAAAAAAATTTTTGAGAAATTTTTAAAAACACCCTCTAAAAACGCTTCAAAAATGGCAATGAGTGAAAGGGTTAATTTCTACAAGAGATGGTTAGCGAGCCATCCCGACGAAAGAGATAACTCTGACAGTACATTGAAAACTGAATAACAACTCTCAAGTTACGTTCCTCTTGTTGCACGAAAGTGTAAGCGACAAAAAGGGTACGCCACGATGTTAATGATACATTTCAAGGTATCGCAGGCAACGACAAAAGCATTGGTTTTGACCGAATTCGTTAGGCACTGCACCTGAGATTATCAATATCGACGGAGCGAGAACTACTACTTTAAAATAATAGGTTGCTCCTATTACGCCAAGACAAGCAAGAGGTATAATGATACTTCCGTTCAGACCGAAAGGTAACGGCTTCTCCATAAGAATGGGTTGAGGTGAGAGTCCTATGAAGCTGCTTTAGCGAGTGGCTGGCTTGAGTTGTTCCCTATACTGTGGCATTGTTCACAGTTGTTCCGTCAGGGGTGTCGTGGACAAGTATGACGGGTGCATAGCGATTACAGGGTTTGTAGGCTGGCATTTATGTCAGCCTACATCTTTTACATAGTAACATACTATGAATAAAATACAGGAAGGACAATCCGATATGGAAAAAGTCAAGGAAGTTTTTAGAGGACAGGTTTACTTATCACGACTTACCGGCAAAGGCTGTGAACAGCGTGGCAAACGTCCCGTACTGATTTTACAGAACGATGTCGGTAACAAGTACAGTCCGACAACAATCGTTGCTCCGATTACAACGGCAATGAAAAAACGAGCGTTACCAGTTCACGTTCCCGTTTTCAGCAATCGGCTTCACAAGAACTCGATGGTGCTTTGTGAACAGGTTCAGGTAATCGACAAATCAAGGCTCGGCAAATTGCTGTGCCGCATAAGCAACAAGACGCTCGCAGAAGTCGATAAGGCTCTTGCGGTAAGCGTCGGAATTAACAATAACTTTGGAGGTAACGAGAATGAATAACGAAATCAAAATTTTTGAAAACGAACAGTTTGGCTCAGTAAGAACAATCCTCATCGACGGTCAGTTGTGGTTTGTGGGTAAAGATGTTGCTGAAGCTCTTGGTTATACTAATCCAACCAAAGCAATTCGTGACCACATTGACCCCGAAGATAGATGGGGGTCCAAATTGGACCCCCATCTTTTCGTAGATAATCTTGGAAGAACTCAAGCACCTACACTTATTAACGAAAGTGGTGTTTACTGCTTAATCATTAAGAGTAAGCTTGAAACCGCAAGACAGTTCAAACGCTGGGTGACTTCCGAAGTTCTCCCTTCAATCAGGAAATACGGAATGTACGCAACGGAGCAGACAATCGACAATGTGCTTAATGGCACAGAGGAAGCCGAAAAGCTCTTTATTCAGCTTAAAGAAGAAAAGCTCCGCACGAGGGAGCTTGAAAACGAGAATATGAGGCTTGTCGAAGAAAATGACTCACTTGCAGAGGTCGTTGACTTCATCAATATGTATGATGATGAAAGCGATTTGCTGAATGTATCTGATATTGCAATCGCATATCAGATGTCGGCAATCGAATTCAATCGCTTGCTCTGTATTCTCGGTATTCAGCATAGAGCTTACGGCACATGGATGATTGCCCCTGAATACGAGAACTGCGGATATGTGAGGACGGACAAACGCCCCACTTTCTACGGTGAAGGCTTCTTTATTCATACCCGTTGGACGCATAAGGGAGCAGCGTTCTTGTATAATCGTTTGAAAGAAAACGGCATTTTACCCGTTTTCGACTGGATAAAGCAGATAACAGTAACAAACTGAAAATAAAGGAGAATATAATTATGGGAAATGTAATGGTAGTAGCAATTCTTACCCCCGATGAAGCAATGAAGGAGCTTGACAGAGATTTGGAGAAAACCTGCGAAATTATGGGTTTACTCTACCATAACTACGGTATCGAACTTAGCGACGAAGAGTTCGATAAGGTATTTGACATCATAAACAGATAATTTTCTTTCATATTGCTAACCTCCTTTTTCATACGGCAGTTCTTCAAGAGCTGCCGTTTTTACATAGCTTACCCAAAGTAGGCACAACCACGCACTGAGCAAAAGTCAGGAAATGTTCTTGACATTTACGCTTTAAAGTGCTAAAATATAAGGAGAGATAAATTATGCTTAATACACCACAAATCGAACGCAATTATGGTATCTGGTTGGCTCTGAAAGTTCTGCTCAAGCACGAACTTATCAATCAGGAAACCTTTGACAAAATTGTAAAACACGAGCTTAAAGAATTTAAGGCTTAATGCCAGAAGGAGGACATATTATGTATATTCCAGAAAATCCGCTTTTTCTTGACAAAAACAGACCAAGAAAGGTCGTTTTCTACGGACGAGTTTCCACAGAACACGAGGCACAGCTCTCTGCTCTTGAAAATCAGATGCAGTGGTATGAAGATACTGCAAAGCGTTTTCCAAATTGGGAAGTTGTAGGCAGATACATAGACGAAGGTATTACAGGTACTCAGGCAAAGAAAAGACCTTCGTTTATGAGAATGATAGCAGACGCCGAAAAAGGAATGTTTGACCTTATCGTTACTCGTGAAGTATGCCGTTTCGCTCGAAATACCGTTGACACGCTTACTCATACCCGTGCATTAAAGGGTCGTGGAATTGAGGTATTCTTCGTTGACGATAATATCTGGACTATGGACGGCGACGGTGAACTCCGATTAACAATTATGGCAACACTCGCTCAGGAAGAAAGCCGTAAGGTATCCGAAAGAGTAAAGGCAGGTCAGCGTATCAGCCGTGCAAACAAACAGCTTTTCGGCAGCGGAAACATCTTAGGTTATGACAGAAAGCCTGGCGAAACCTACACAATAAATCCCGAACAGGCTGAAACTGTAAAGATGATATATGACCTTTATGAAGAAGGCTACGGTACAATGAAAATCGCAAAGATTTTGCAGGAACGCAAACGCCTTACTGCAACAGGTACTACAAAATGGACTTCCCATAATGTGGGTCGTGTTCTGCAAAATGCCACTTACAAGGGATATATTGGTTACTACAAATCGTACAGCAATAATTATCTTGAACAAAAGCGAGTTCATAACCTCGACAAAGATAGCTATGAATATGTTAAGGGCGACTTTGAACCGATTATTACTGAAGAACAGTGGGACAGATGTCAGGCTATCCTTAAAGAAAAGCGTAAAACTACCCTCGTTGTAAACGGCGAGGAAAAGAAAAAAAGCAATCGCACTTCCAGAGACCTTTGGGTAAAGAAGTTACGTTGCTCTTGTGGTTCATCATTCAGAAAAAACCGTTATCATAAGCATAATGACGGTACTGTTACTTATAATTATGTTTGCTATAATCAAATCAATAACGGCAAAGCTTCTCAGCGTGAGAAGCTGGGACTTGAAACTGATGGTTACTGCAACGAACACTCCGTTACAGACTGGAAAATGGAAATGATGGCAAAATATTTCTTAAATGAAGCTTGGAAAAGTCGTAAAGAGGATTTGATGATTGCTCTTGAATATATCAAGAAATATTATACGGATGCTACACGAGAAAATTCCAAGCACAGAGAGTTGTTTATCGACGCACAAATTGAGAAGATTGAGAAAAAACTCAAAAATCTCATTGAACTTTATACTGACGGTCAGATTGACAAGGAAGAATTTGCCGAGTTCAAAAAGACTTACAGTGCAGATTTACAGAAGTTCAAGGACGAAAAAACATCGTGCGGAGAGCAACAGGAACTGGTTGAAAGTTGTATTTCAGATATGTCAGCAGTATCTCAGGCTCTCGCAGGAATGATTGATATGAGTTCACCTGAATACACTCACGACCTTATGAATGAAATCATAAATTCTATATTGGTTAAGGATAACCGCTTTATATGGAATTTCAATTTCAACAGAACAGCAAATGCAGATATGAATATTAGTATTGAAGGAAACAAACGTAAAAAACAATGCCCTGTAATCACGATTGACGGCGAAATTATGGGGACTCCTTCGGGAGTCCCCGATTTTTCTGTTTTTGATGACACTACGGGGATTCCTTCGGGAGTCCCCGACTTTTTACATATATCAGGAAATAATTCTTTGGATTTACCTGCGGAAATCCGCAATAATCCGTTGTTTGCCAAGAAAGCATCCCTATTACTCCACCTGCACAGGCTGCACTCAGATAAGGGATTATTCTCTAAGGTAGCAATAGAATGGGATTTCCCGATAACCTTTGAAATGGCAAGAGCCTATCAGAAGTCTAAAGGAAAATATCTCAGAGAATTTAAATGGAAGTATATGTCTATGGCTGTCAGCATTTAATTAGGTAAATTAAAATAAGTCCCGTATACGACGGTTATGTTGGATA
>JAFULX010000113.1 GCA_017483065.1 Clostridia bacterium
GGAAAACCCTTACCGAGCAGATAGCAGAGGCAGTTGCGGGTGGTATAACCTGTCTTCAGCTCAGGGAAAAGGAAATGTCCGATTATGAATTTTTGATGGAAGCGCTCGAGGTGAAGGAGCTTTTACAGGATAAAAATATTCCGCTCATAATAAACGATAATGTTGATGTTGCATTAAAATGCGGTGCAGACGGCATACACGTCGGGCAAAGAGATATGGCGGCAAATGACGTGAGGAAAAAGGTCGGCGACGGTATGATACTCGGCGTATCGGTACAGACCGTAAAACAGGCTGTTGAAGCTGAGAAAAACGGAGCGGACTACCTTGGTGTAGGTGCGGTTTTTTCAACCTCAACAAAGCTTGATGCGGACAGCGTAAGCTATGATGAGCTGAAAAAAATCTGTGCGAGCGTTAATATCCCCGTTGTTGCAATCGGCGGTATCGGAGAACATAATATCAAAAAGCTTTCGGGCAGCGGTTTAGATGGTGTTGCAGTAGTTTCGGCGATTTTTGCAAGTAGTGACATTGTTTCGGCGTGCCAAAGACTTAGAAAGCTTTCGGAGGAAATGATTTCAAATGAAACTTGAAGGTGCTATATTTGATTTGGACGGAACACTCCTTGACTCTATGGGAATATGGGAGAAGGTTCCCAATTTATATCTTAGCTCCAAAGGATTGCCTGAGTCTGACACACTGCATAAAGAAATTTCCGTGCTTGGACTTGAAGCGTCAGCGGAATATGTCGGTAAAAAGTATAACATTCCCGATAGTCCACAAACTATACTTGCTGACATAATAGCGATCGTCGGGGAGTTTTACAGATGCGATGCAGAGCTTAAAGAGGGAGCAGCGGAGTTTCTCCGTACGATTTGGGAAAAGGGCGTCAAAATATGCGTTGCAACGGCAACCGATAAGGAGCTTGCAAAAGCAGCACTTGAAAGATGCGGAGTGCTAAAATACATCAGTAATATCCTGACCTGCGACGAGCTTGAAACGACAAAACAAGTACCGCTGATTTACCGCACGGCACTTGACATTCTTGGTACTGAAAAAGACAGGACTGTGATATTTGAGGACGCATATTATGCGGCTAAAACGGCTAAAGATGACGGCTTTACGGTATGCGGTATATATGATAAATCGGAGAGTGAAGATATAAAAACTCTCTGCGATTACTATATTGAAAACTATAATGAAGCAGGTGAGATTTTTGATTAAAAAGGTGCTTACAATTGCAGGGTCGGACTGCTCGGGCGGTGCGGGAATACAGGCTGATATTAAGACAATTACCGCACATAAAATGTACGCAATGAGCGTGATAACGGCACTGACCGCACAAAATACGCTCGGAGTTTCGGGAATATCGGAGGTGTCGCCCGAATTTGTTGCAGCACAGCTTGACAGCGTATTTTGTGACATTTTTCCCGACAGCGTCAAAATCGGTATGGTTTCCTCTGCGGAAATTATTGATATAATTGCAAAAAAGCTTTTGGAGTACAAGGCGAAAAATATAGTACTTGACCCTGTTATGGTATCGACAAGCGGTTCAAAGCTTATTTCCGACGATGCAATCAATACTCTCAAAAAAAGTCTGATACCGATTGCTGATATAATAACGCCGAATGTTCCCGAAGCAGAGGTATTGACAGGTATGCAAATTACTTCTGCTGAGGATATGGAAACGGCAGCACGCAAAATTTCCGATTTCTACGGTGGTGCGATACTTATAAAAGGCGGTCATATGGTAAACGATGCAACCGACCTTTTATATTCAAACGGAGGCTTTGAATGGTTTTGTGCAAAGAAGATTGATAATCCGAATACACACGGAACGGGCTGTACGCTTTCATCTGCAATTGCGTGTAATCTTGCAAAGGGACTTAGTGTAGCTGACAGTATAAAAGCGGCAAAGGACTACCTCACAGGTGCGATTGCCGCACGGCTAAACCTTGGCAGCGGCAGCGGTCCATTGGAGCATACGTGGTGCATATAATTTTACGGAGATATTTTTTATAAAAATATCTCCTTTTTACTTGCAAAATGCTTTGAAAGCTGATATAATAAATGTATATAACTTGATTTATGGCTTTGGAGGCTGTACATATGGATATAACGGATATCTTGAAGAATAATACGGACAGCAAGCTGCGTCTTATACAGGAGCTTGTACCAGGTAAGCAGATAACGCTTGCACACATAATTGCAAGTCCTGACGCTGTTTTGTATCAGAAGCTTGGCTTGAATCCCGAGCTTGACTATAACAGAGCGGCAATAGGTATTATCACTCTAAGTCCTGCGGAAACGGCTGTAATAGCGGCAGATATTGCAATGAAAACCGCAAATATTGACCTCGGCTTTGTCGACCGTTTCAGCGGAACTCTGATTATAACGGGTCTTGTTGCGGATACCGAAACAGCAATACGTGCAATATGCGACTACTGCCGTGACAAGCTTGGTTTTGCGGTTTGTGAGTGTACGAGGACATAATGAAAAAGATAATTTTCATCGGCAGAAGCGAATGCGGAAAGACAACGCTTCGGCAGGCATTAAAGGGCGATAAGATATCATATCATAAAACACAGTATGTCAATAATTATGACGTGCTGATAGACACGCCTGGCGAGTACTGCGAAACAAAAGGACTTGGTGCTGCACTTGCAATGTATGCGTTTGAGGCACAGGTTGTCGGGCTTGTAATGAGTGCGACCGAGCCGTATTCACTGTATTCACCTGCGATTACGCCGCTTGCCAATCGACCTGTAATCGGTATAGTGACTAAAATTGACTCTCCCTGTGCAAATGTTGAGCGTGCTAAAAGCTGGCTCAGGCTTGCAGGCTGTAAAACGATTTTTGAGGTATCCTCAAAAACGGGAGAGGGAGTATGGCAGATACTGGAATATCTCCGAGAGGAGGGCGACGTACTGCCCTGGGAAAAGAAGGAGGCTTGATTTGAATGGATAACAACGAAACTCTGAAATGGAAGCTTGAATATGACAAGGCTAAGGTTGTGCGTGAGATTATAGACGATGTATATGATGCACTCAAGGTCAAGGGCTATGACCCTATCAGTCAGATTGTAGGCTATATTCTTTCGGGTGACCCGACTTATATCACAAGCTACAACGGTGCACGCAGCAAAATTGTGCGTGTGGAAAGAGATGAGCTTTTAGAGGAGCTTGTTAAATCGTATATTTCAAATCTTTAATTATTTTGGAGGGATAGTATGATTGACTTTCACTCGCATATTCTTCCCGGTATAGACGACGGTGCGGCGGATATGGAAACCTCGCTCACAATGCTGAAAAAAGCTTACAGCGACGGTATAGATAAAGTTGTTTCAACATCACATATCTATATCGGTGATGAAAGTGATATTGATAAGTTTTTACTTAAAAGAAATAAGGCATATGACGATTTGTGTGAGGCTATGGCAAAGGACGGCGGAAAATTCCCTGAAGTTCGCCTTGGTGCAGAGGTATATCTCAGGTCGCATATCGGACGCTATGAGTCTGTTTCACGACTTGCAATCCAAGGCACCGATTATATTTTGCTTGAAATGCCTATGCACAAAAGCTGGAGACAGGAGCATTTTGAAGCGATTTATAACATTACCACTCTCGGCTTAAAACCCATAATGGCACATATTGAACGGTATTTGCGGTATCGGAACGATTTCCATAACTTAAAATCTTTGGGTGCATTATTTCAGGTAAACGCTGACTCGTTTTTACATAAATCTCTACGCAAGGAGCTTTTAAACCTGTTTTATGACGGATATCTGCATCTGCTCGGTAGTGATATGCACAACCTTACCGAAAGACCAAACAGACTTCGCGAGGCTTATGACATAATAGCAGAACGATTTGGAAAAGAGTTTGCAGACTATCCTAGAAACAATGCAAAAACCGTATTTGCAAATGCTGGTCCCGAAAATGCAAAGCTGCCAAAGCTCGGCTTTTTTGACAAACTAAAGCTTTAAAAACGTCCCAAACGGGACGTTTTTTGTATATTAACGCACATTGGAGCATAAACATTCATTAAATGGGGTGATGTATATGTTTGCAACGGTAAAGCTTAGAAAGGCAGTATATTTTATAACTGTTTTATGTGTACTTGTGATTTGTTCGCTTGTAATTTATACGGCAGACAGGGACTCCTGTGAGCTGCCTGTATTTATGTATCACAGTATTTTGAAGGACAGCAGCCGAACGGGAAAATATGTGGTAACTCCGCAAAGCTTTGAGGAGGATTTGGAATATCTTACCGACCACGGCTACAAGAGCGTGTCTGCAAATGATGTAATCAGCTATATTAACGGCGAAAACGAGCTACCCGAAAAGCCGTATCTTCTTACCTTTGATGATGGCAGCTACAATAATCTGACATATGTACTTCCTCTTTTGGAAAAATACGACGCCTATGCGATTATCTCGGTTGTAGGCTCATACAGCGAAAAATTTTCCGACCTTGACGAAGCAAACCCTGCGTACAGCTATCTTCGGTGGTGTGACGTAACAGAACTTGAAAATAGCGGAAGGGTACAGATTGCCAATCACAGCTATGATTTTCATAAAATCGGTGCAGAACGGATAGGTGCAAAAATCGGTAAATATGAAAGTGAAAACGAATATGAAAGGATATTTACCGATGATTTAATGAAAACACATAATATGCTGAAAGAAAATTGCGAAATTGATACCAAAATTTACACTTATCCCTACGGTGCCTACTGCAAAAAATCAGAGGAAATTCTGACCGAAAATGGATATATTATGACATTTATTTGTGCGGAGGGAATAAATAAAATCGGCAGAAATCCCGATGATATAAGGCTTTTAAAGCGTTTCAACAGACACGGTCTTATAAATACAGCGGACTTCTTTGCACGATGCGGGATAAAGTAGTTTGGAACAAATTTTTGCATTCCGCCGTCATTCTATACGGTGCCGTTTTTACGGCAAAGGATTAGAATGCAAGGAGGAACAACAATGGCGAAAAGATTGGTATGCTTTGTACTTTCAGCGGCAATTACAGCGTCTGCTGTACCGTTTGCATTTGCGGAAAAAACAGAGCAGGAGAACACAACAGTTATTGAAATTGCAGAGGGTAAAATCAATGTTACCTACGGCGACGGTGCATTTTCTGTCAAGGATTTTGAGGAAATAGAGCTTGTTTCATCGGATACAAGCATCATCGAGATAGGTGAGGACGGTCTTATATACCCGATAGGTGTAGGTGAGGCAACGCTTTCACCAAAGCTTAATGAGGCGGAGGAAGCGGCAGATGTAATCACGGTTACTGTATCGCCGAGACAGGCTGAATTTGTATCCCCCGAGGTTTTTGATAAAGCATTTGACGGTGAAGCAACGGCACTTTTTACAGCTGAAACAATTGCACTTGAAAATGCAGTAGAGGGCGATGATGTCTATATAAGTACTAAAGATGCTGCGGCAGAATTTGCAGCTGCTGAAGTAGGTGAGGATATTGAGGTGAAAATCAGCGGTCTGAAGCTTGCAGGTGCAGACAGCGGAAAATACACCCTTGCAGAGGATACTGCCGATGCAAAGGCAAACATTTCCACGGAAATATCCGCAGAACAAATCGCTGCAAAAATTACGGCAATCCATCAGCCTAAGGGTTCGGACAAGCTGCAATTGCCCAAACTCCCCGAGGGCTTTGAAATTTCGGTTGACTCAACCTCCGATTCAAGAGTAATCGCAGAGGATTTGAGCGTTATGGCTCACGCAGAGGATAAGGAAATTGAGCTTGTTCTTACTGTAAGTGAGATTGAAAAACCTCAGGAGGATACCGACGAGATAATTCCTGACGAGGAACAGGATAGCGAAAATGGTGAGGAAAACCCCGACGGAGAAACCGATACAGAAAACAGTGAGCCTACTGAGGGTGAAACTGAGGCAAAAACAGGAGAGGAAAATCAGGAGCAGGTAAACTCAAACATTGCTAAAACCGAGCCGATTACTGTTAAGGTTATAAGTGCTGACGAGGCTGTAATTACTGTTTTGGCAGAAAACGGAACGGTTGAGGGGGCAGGTGCATATCTGTTCGGAGAAAGTGTTACCCTTACCGCAACAGCCGACGAAGGTTATGTTTTTGCAGGCTGGAGCGTTGCGGGTGAGCATCTCGGATATGAGCCGAGCTACACCTTTAGCGCAGACAGAGTGATGACCGTTCAGGCTGAATTTATCGAAAAGGACAGCAGAAAGGTAAACATCACAGTTGAAACAGTTGGTGGCAGCGGTACGGTAACAGGTGCGGGTGAGTACAGCTTTGGTGATACTGTAACCTTAAAGGCGAACGGCAGACTTTCATACTGGAGTGTTGACGGTGTGAAAATTTCACAGAGCAATCCTTATGTATTCACCGCTACCGAAGATGTAACCGTAAAGGCACATTTCAGCAGAGGCGGCGGAAGTCTTGATAATAACTATCAGTACTTTACAATCAAATTTGTATCAAACGGCTGAACGAATGTTGATGATATTGAGATTGCAAGAAATACCGTTGCAAAAGCTCCCGAGGAGCCGACTCGTTCGGGTTACAAATTTACAGGCTGGTACACTGATGAGGATTTGAAGAATAAGTACACCTTCACCGAGAGAGTACTTGCCGACCTGACTCTTTATGCAGGCTGGGAAAAGACGGCGGTAAGTGAGGAAGAGATACTTCCCTTTACAGATGTCAAGAGCAGTGCATGGTATTACAATGCTGTTGAGTATGTTTATAACAATAAGCTAATGCAGGGTATGACAAAGACGACCTTTGAGCCTGAAACAACTCTTACAAGAGCTATGTTTGTAACAATACTTCACCGTGCAAAGGGTACACCCGAAGCAGGTGAAAAATCCGATTTCGCAGATGTTGCGGACGGCGCTTGGTATAAGGACGCAGTAGATTGGGCACTTGAGGAAGGAATTGCTGTCGGATACGATGAAGAAACCTTTGCTCCGAACGATACCATTACAAGAGAGCAGATGGCGTCTATGCTGTTCCGATATGTGAAGAAGGCAGGCTATGATATGTCAGGCTCGGCAGATTTGTCGGAATTTACCGATAAAGAAAAAATCAGCGATTGGGCACTTGAAGCTGTAAAATGGGCGATTGATAATGGCATCATAAACGGAATGACCGCTGACGAAATCGCACCGCAGGGTATTGCAACAAGAGCACAGTGTGCACAGATTTTGATGCAGGCAAGAAAAAATCTCAACCTTATGGGTAGTGATGAATAAATAAATTTTTGAAAAGACTGCGGCAAAATGCCGCAGTCTTTTTGCTGTGTCGGAATAAATAATATTTCTCCTGTTAATACTAATCAAAAACTAAAGGAGAGATAAAATGAAAAAAATTATTTCTGTTTTAATAGCATCGGCTGTTTTGGCATTTTCTATTCCGACATACGCAGAAGATATGGCACCTTCTGCCAAGGGTGCAATCCTGATTGAACAGGAAACAGGCAAGGTGCTTTTTGAAAAGGAGGCTGACGCACAGCTTCCGATTGCAAGCGTTACAAAAATTATGACAATGCTACTCATTATGGAGGAAATTGACAGAGGAAACCTTACTCTTGCAGATGAGGTGACTGTCAGCGAATATGCAATGAGTATGGGCGGCTCGACAATGTTTTTGGAAGCAGGCGAGGTTCTCTCTGTCAGCGATATGTTAAAAGGTATAGCAGTTGCCTCGGCGAACGATGGTTGTGTCGCTATGGCAGAGCATATTTCGGGAAGTACCGAAGCGTTTATTGAATTGATGAATAAGCGTGCAGGAGAGCTTGGTATGCAAAACACACATTTTGTAAATACCAATGGACTTGACGCCGAAGGACACTATTCCTCGGCAAGAGATGTTGCGATTATGGCACGGGAGCTTACAAAGCACGAGAAGATTTTCGATTATACGACTATCTGGACGGACACTTTGCGTGACGGGAAGTTTGAGCTTGCCAATACGAATAAGCTTGTCAGATTTTACCGTGGTGCAACGGGCTTGAAAACAGGCTCGACAGACCTTGCAGGCTGCTGCCTTTGTGCAAGTGCGACAAGAGACGGCTTATCTTTGATTGCTGTTGTTCTCGGTGCACCCACATCTAAAGAACGCTTTGCTGATGCGAGCGGACTTCTTGACTACGGCTTTGCAAATTACCGTGTTATACGTCCCATATCGCAAGGTGAGAAGATGTGTGATATTGCAGTAAAGAAGGGTGTCGCAGAACAGATTGAGCTTGTTGCACAAAACGATTTTGCAGAGGTTGTCAATAAAAATGAGCTTGCGGAAATCACAACCAATCTTACCGTACCCGACAGCATAACCGCACCTGTGGCAAAGGGTGAAATTATCGGTAGAGCGGAATTTATGATGGGAGATAAGTCTGTCGGTACGGTTGAGCTTGTAGCAAACGAGGACGTTGCAAAAAAAGGCTTTTTTGCAATTTTATCCGATATTCTCAAAAGTCTTGTCGGAGCGTGAATATGGCATTAAGAACAGATTTGGCGATTGAGTCGCACGAGCATTATAAGGGTGAGGGTGTAAGGGTAAGTGAGGAGATGTACGACGGTGTATCTGTTACGACGGTTTATGTAGAAACGCAAGAAGCGGCAGAAAGGCTTTCCAAGCCTGTCGGGGAATATATTACAATAAGAGCAAATAATATTTTATATGACACAAATGAATATACTGCTGCTGTAAATGCAATTGCAAAGGCTGTTAATAAGCTCTCAAACGGTGCGGAAAACGTGCTTGTTGCAGGACTCGGAAACAGGGATATAACTCCTGATTCGCTCGGCCCTGAGGTAGTTTCCAGGGTTTTTGTAAC
>JAFULX010000114.1 GCA_017483065.1 Clostridia bacterium
AAATGTACTTTCCGCAGACGTGTTCGTAAGGAATGGTATCCTGTACGGAACGTGCGACCTTGCGGACTTCGTTCTTGACCTTTGGCTTTTTAGGCTTTTTCTGCTTTGATGTGCGTACCTTGTCTATATCCTTTGCGGTGCTTGCCGCAACAGGCTTTTTTGATGAGAATAAACTACTCATTGACACGCTCCTTTCGTTTGGATTTCTTATTGCTTGTTTTTATCGCCGCAATCTGATGAGCGATTTCGTTCTCGATTATTTCCTCTCGGCACTCCCAAAAGACAGGTAAGTCTTCGTATTTGCGTTTCTGCGGCTCTACCCATTTTTGTCGGTACAGCATAGCAAGAAACTGTTCAATAGGCATACCGTCATAGCGGAAGAAACCAAAGGCGAAAATGGGAATTGCAACAAGTATGATTATCCAACCCACCAAATCCTCGCCCAAATAGTCCTTTCCGAAAATAAAAAGCGGAATACAGATTGCGAGAGCAACAACCGCAGACACCAACTGCCTTACAGTTAAACCGAAAAGAAACTTTTCCTTGTAGTCGGTAATCTCTTTCGGTATCTTAATTTCAATCAATGCTCACACCTCCTACATCGCACCGCATATTTTCTTCGCCCAACTGCCCGATTGCATTACGCCCATAGCCAAAGTCAGAGTTGTTATCAATCCCATTACTCCGTTTAAAGTCAGATTTGTACTGCCTATTCTGCCACTTATAAGGGCGGTGTTTACTGCGGAGTAGGCTATAAACATAATTGCCAAGACAATAGCCTGTATGCTAACAGCAGCGTATGATTTAAGGAAACCCTTTCCCACATCGGAAAGCCCGTCACACGCAAAGGTAGAAAGCGGAACAGGAGCAATAAGAGTATATACTGTAAGTTCAAAAAGCCTTGCGATAACCACAACATTTGCAAGTATCATAATTATCTTCATAATCAGACCTTGAATAGAAATCTGCAAATTAAGTATCATAGGCTGAAAATTAAGGAAACCTGCGTCAACATTATTTACAATCTGTGCGGCTTGCGAGGCTGATACGAAATACTGTGCCTTTGTCATATCGTCACCCGATATGAAACTGTACTGCGTTATTGTTCCGCTTATTGCAGTTACAAAGCTGTTAAAGCCACGATAAAGCATTGTAGTGAACAATTCCGCATTATCCACACATACCTTTGCGACTATCAGCTTTATAAACAACATCAAGACATTTTCCCAAGTTACCCATTGTAAATGGAGTGATTTTGTGAAAAAGTCTATCAGGAAGAACATAACGCAGAGGGTTAGTGCCGTTGCTTTTATTGCCGAAACAAGTGCGGGTAACGATGTTGTAGCTGTCTGGAGTAAGCTGTCATTTGTGAGCAGTTCAATCAACATAGAGAACATAGAGTTAAGTTCAAGAATAATGCTCTTTATGTTATCCATACACTGCCCGTATCCCCACATAGAAAGACCTCCTTTCTGAAAAGAAAAAGGAAAAGGCGGCACTTTGCCGCACCGCCAAATCCAACAAAAAAGGTGCTATATGTAGCACAAATAAAAAAGGGTGCTATATGTAGCACCAACGAGAAATGAGGGACGGTTAAGCCGTAATACCGAAAAGGTCAAGCGAGAGCGTGAGTGCGAACACCACAAATCCCGATGCGAGTGTCATAAGACCACGGGTTTTCGCCTCTGCGTCATCATTCTTGATAGCGAGAGCGAACATAATACCGCCGACGAACGCAACAACAAGACCGATACGACCAATCCAAGTCGCAAAGAAACCGATAACCTGATTGAAAGCAGCCTCACCGTCAACAACGCCGCCCTCACCAGCAGTTTCCTCAGCAAAGGCGGTTACGGCAGTAGCCATCGCCATTGTCACCATTGTGGTGATAGAGGTAACAATCTTCTTGCGTGTTCTGTTAGCCGCAGAGAAGAAACGGGCAATAGGATTTCTCTTTGTAGTCTGCTGATTGCCCTCAACAGTAAGAGTTGTAGTGATGTTGTTTTCCATAAGAAAAACCTCCTTAAAAAATAAAATGATATATGTATAACCGCCGAATGCGGCTATATCCGTTAGAATAAATCAGCGCTGTTCATAAACACATTGTAATCTTCCTCGCTGAACACCTTCGGCTCGGATAAATCCATAGGGATAATATCCTCCGCACTCGGTAATTCCTCATCGGAAAAGTCCAAACGCTGATTTGTCTGATACACCGTTTCACTTGCAAAATTCTTTTCCTGTTCCTCGTGCTTTGCAATAACGGCAGCGATTTCTCGCTCATCTTCCTCGTAAAATTCATTCTCAATGCTGTCGCTTTCCATTTCGTACTCCTCCTTGTTCGTATCATCGGGAATATCCATATCCGTAATCGGCTTTTCATCGTCAACAGGCTTTGGAGCTGATTTCGTTGTGATTTTCTCGGTGTAATTCACGGTCATATCGGGTGCTTTTTCTGTCACAAGACCGTCTATCAGATAGGCATATTTCGGGTTGCTATCCTCCAAATACGGATAGTTCTTATGCTTTTCAATATCGAATTTGTGGCAGAAGAACGGGTACAACGCACGGACAATCAGGACGCACTCGTTGGCTTTCATAACCTTTAATTCATCGGGTGTCATAAGTTCTCTGCCCAAAATACTGTTATTTTCAGAGGTAGAGGGCGATTTGTGGCTTTTTGTCCTGTTCTGCGACACTACATCAATAGTTTCCTTGCCGAGCGATTTTGAAATAGCCTCCAATGTGCTTGCCTCTTGACCGCCTAAAAACAAAAGACTGTCGCAGTTACCTGTGACAATCTCCCAAGATTTATCGTACATTTTTTTAAGCTGTGCCAAGTTCTGAATGATTATATTTGCCGAAATTTCCATTGAACGCATTGTTGCAAGCAGTTTGTCGAAATCGGGTATTGTGCCAAATAGCGATAGGTAATTCTTTGATACAATCTCCGAATTTTCCCCCGCTCCACACCGTGCGTGCGACTTTCACCGCACACGGCGTTCCATCGTATAATCAAGTATTTTTACGACTTGTGCCTATCCCTCCGCCGTTTTTTTCACGGTTTCATCGGTACTGTGGCACTACTCTCACAGCCCCTAATCAGCTTATACGGAATAACCGCTTTCGTCTGAAATCAGTATCGGATTGTGAACTCCACTGGTCGGACTGCTTTCCACGTTCCATTATTCTTAGCATAGGTGCAACTTAGGTCAATCCTTTAGTCCTGCAAACATACTTATGGTACTTACCGCCTGTAACAGTAAAGGGTGTTTCATACCAACAACTTTTACTCCGCCCCGTTTGCGTACAAATTTGTACTACCGACATTTCTATCGGTTATTTGTTTAGAACCGTACACTCGGATTTTCGTCGGGATTTTAAGCCATTCTAACCATATTGCACCGCCGTCCGCACTATATGTAGCACATCACACCTCTGTGACGCTTTCCTCGGCTTTAACCGTTAGGGCTGCTCTCGTGCGACTTCCACGGGCTTACGACATCTGCATTTCACACTGCTTAGCCGTCCGTAGTTTTAACGTGAGCCTTTCAGGGCGTTACTCCGTCATTCGACTCATCAGAATAATAGTTCTACGCAACTATATTTTGTTGCGTGCCGCACCTTTTCAGTACGGAACGTGTCACACTGTTGGCAAATTCATCAAGCAAACAGCGAACGTGAACGGGCAATCTTCCGCCGTATTTAAAATTCGCCGTATCATACAGCGTATCAAATAACTGCGTATACATCATAGCCGCCAAGAAATTAAAGGTTGCGTCCGATGACGGTATAATAACAAAAAGGGCGGTTTTCTTATCGCCCAATGTATCGAGATGAATATTGTCCGTATGCGTTAAGTCTGCCACTTCGGGCAGATTAAAAGCCGCAAATCGTACTGCGGCTGAAATGAGGATAGATTTTGCCGTTTCCGCAGGAGCCTTTTTGAAATCCGCATAATAGGAAACCGCCATACTCATAGGGTTTTCCTCACGCAACTCGTCCATAAGGTCATCAAGCGGTGAACGGTGATTTTCGTCCTGTTCGGAAATCTCCGCTAATCTCATCATCTTCATAACGGTACTGAAATTACGGTCAAGCGACTTACCGTTGCTGTCCCTTGCGTCCTTTTTCTCCAAGAGATAGAACGCAATAGCAAGGGTGAGAGCTTTTGTACTATCGTCCCAAAACTGATCACCGCCCGATGAGCCTTCCTGTTTGGTATTCTTCATAAGGCAGTTGACCATTTTCATAACATAGGTCTTGTTCATTTCGCCGTTCTTGTCATAGACATAGTTGAAAGGGTTATAATTATTGCTATGTGCCATATCTATAAGGTTGAATACACGGATTTCATACCCAGCCTTTTGTAACAGCTTTCCGCAAGAACGGAGCAATTCGCCTTTCGGGTCAGTAACTACATAACTTGTATTCAACTGCATAATGTTAGGCTTTACATAGAAACGGGACTTACCAGAGCCAGAGCCGCCTATAACAAGCACATTAAGGTTTTCTCTGTGCTGTCTTGTGTTAAGGGACATTCTGACCTCCTGCGTGAGCAGAATGTTATTGTCCGTCTGAAACGGCACAACCTTTGGCGGCGGCTTTTTAAGTATCTTCCGAATGGGTTTTGCAAGCCAATCAGGGAGATTATCGGGGAATTTCTTTTTCTTGTTTGCATTATCGCATAGAAACTGTTCTTCCTTTGGTGTTGCCCAACGAGCCGAGCCGTGTTCCACACCCTTGCGGTGCAAACGCTTTTTGGAAGTAGCCTTCAGCATAGCGTATATACCAAGAGAGAACGCTACAATAAGCGTTATTTTCGCACTATATCCCGAAAAGTCCGCGAAATGCTCTCCGACAATATCGGGAGTGGTCAGGACCTTTTCAATCTCCGTCATTAAGAGGTTAAAATCCAACACGCCCTCATCGTCAACAGATAAATCCATAGCCGCACCAAGAGCCGCCGAAACATACAGTACCGCAAACACGATAATCACATAAAGCATTATCGTGAGTAAATCAGGTTTTTTCTTCTTCAATGTTTCAACCCCTTACTTTCATTCAGCTTGACCTTTGGAATATCGGGAGCAGCTTGCTTTTTCTTCTTCAGGTTATTCTGAATTTTGTATTGTTAATCGCTCTGATTTTTCGCTTTCTGAAAAGCGTTTCGGGCGTTTTCAAGAGGAATGTTAAAATTCCTTGCAATCTTTTCCTCAACGCCCACCGTTGAGAAATTATAGGTAAGCGATTTGCCACCCATTGAAATATTAAAGACATTGCCTCATGTTCGCTCAATGTGCATTTCCTGTGATATTCCTTGCTTGTTGACGGTGCGTTCTTCGAGCTTTGAGCGTATCTGACTTTCAATCTTGACAGCCTTTGAAACGGCTTTATCGGCTTGATATTCAGACATTCCGAGTTGAGAAACACACATCTTTTTCATTTCATCCCTGCTCATTTTCGCAGGTGTCAAACCAATAGAACTATCGCCGTGCCGCAAAATAATGTGGGTATCCTCTCCGTCCTTGAAATTTACAGCATCAAACCGAGTATCACGGATAGTTATATCATCGCTCTGATAACGGATATTCGTGCGGAGAGCGTTTATATTGTCAATCTGCGTAGGCTTTGCAAAATACGCTTTCCTGTCAAGATTTAAGTCATAGCAGACCTTATTTGCGGCTATATCTGCCTTTTCTGCGGAGTAGCCGAGATTTTCCTGTAAAGCCGCCGAAACCTGTTCTTTGGTGAGCTTGTCGGCGGTGAGCGTGACACTCTCGCCGCTTAAATCGTCCGCAACGGTTATTTCCGTTATATCCGCTTTCGCAAGTGCGGCAGCTCTTTCTACGGCATATTCATTATGTAAGCTGTTCAGCTCGTCACGGATAGCCGTTTCATAAGCGTTTGTTTCGGAAATATCATAAACGGTAACATTCGTAAAGGTCTGATTGCCGTTTTCATCAAGCACAGGATTTCCGTTTTCGTCCATCTGCGGTGCGACAATCTCAACACCCTTTGCACCCTCATTCAATTCATAGCCTTGCTGTTCCCAAAAGGCTTTGCCCGCCATCTGTGTTGCGTTAGGCATTTCGCCGCTTATAATCCGCATATTATTTTCGCTGTATTCAGGCAGCTCGACATCACGGCTCTGCATATCAGAAAGAATAGTGCTGTAAACCTCGGAACGCTGTTCAGAGCCGATTTCTGCGTTAGTCAGCTCATCAATCCGTGCCGTAATCTCCGCTTGCCGTTCTGTTTCGGGAACATCTGCAATAACGGAAAAATGCTCTGAAACCTCGTCAAAAGTCCTTTTGTAATCTTCCTTGATAACAGCTACCTGTTCGGCATATTCCGCAGGATAGATACAAGAAATTTTCCCGTCCTTGCCGCCGACAAACTGATATTCAATTCCGTTTTTTTCAAACTCTGCTTTAAGCGTAGAAATATTGTTTTCGCTCACCGAGAAACATTTTACGCTCTGTGGCATTTCCTTGAGCCTTTCTTGCATAACCTCGTTTGTAATCTGCTCAACGATAGCTTTATCTCGGTCAAGAAACTCAATAGTCCGCTTTTCACCCTCACCGATTATAGCGATAGGGATTTTATACTGCTTTGCTTTGGCGGCAATCTGCTCCGCATCACGAGCAAGGAAATTGCTTGTGGTTGAAATGGGAGAGTTAGCCTTTTGTGCCTCGACAACAAGGTTTTTTGCAGATACAGTACCCATTGACCGCAGATTTGAAACCTTAATGCCGACATCGTTTATTCCGTCAACGGATTTGTGATAAACCTCCGAAAGCAAATTCTTTGCAAGCGGAGCAAGCATTTTTATCAATTCCAATGCAACCTCAATAGCTTTTTGGCTTGTTTGTAGGGTTGCAGAGGCTATTTCGTCAGACATAGAATTACCTCCATTCTGTTGATGGTGCTATATGTAGCACCTTATTTATATAAAACCTTTATCCCGTGCGTATTCAGACCAAGACTTTCTGCGGTAACTGCCACTATAAATATATCGTTGTGCAAATTCCAACTGCAGCTTGTTCGGCTTTATGCCGAGCCTTTCGTTTCGCTCTGCCTGTGCATAAATTGTAACGCCTTTCAACTTCTTAAGCTGTTCTACACGGCACTCTGCATTTTCTAAATTCTCTGTTACAAGAAGATAAATAAAAAGACGGTAAGGCTTAACGCCATACTTTTCAAGCAGAGCCGCAGCGTTATGTATAGCCTCAATCTGCGGAATAGTATCACAACTGAAACGAATATACTTAATCCATTTCAGATTAGCGAGAATTGCCGCAATGCTGTCATTAACGAGCCGTGCGTCCATTCCTTGATTTAGGTCAATCTGATAACCGCTGTCTATAAGGCTTTTCAGTTGCTCTATGCCGTAATCACAAGCCAAAATATTGTTATCCATAAGGACGAGCTTATTACTGTCAGGACGGACAAGCTGTTCCCATATCCGATATGGTCTGATAGCACCCTCTTTATGCGGTACAACACACCAACGGCAATTATTAGGGCAGCCTCTTGTTATATACCCGATAGCATAGTCACAATCGGGATAAATGGAATAGTCGGGAAACATATCGTCAATCTCTTTTGGCAAGTCCGTAAACAAGCCGTATCCCGTGCCGCCCTTGACGGTATCAGAGGGGAGCAGAGGGTTTTCGGGAGTAAAATCAAAAATCTTGCTTGAATACACCTTGTCATATTCCTTGTAAGAGTTCCACCATTCCACAGTATCGCCTAAAGCCTTGTGGTAAGCGGAAATCTTCATCAACGCATAGTTCGGAAACACTTTCTTATGACGCCTTTTGTTAAGGTGTTCCATATCTGCATCGTGTAATCCGATAATCATTGTCAGACATCTCCTTATATGTGATAGAGTGCTATATGTAGCACCTTTAAAAGCGGAGAACTTTTCATTCTCCGCTTTCGCAATTATTAAATTTAAGACTTACAATGTAAATATGCACCTGTTATTTGCATATAATATAAAAGCATATTAGGGTACTTGACAAATTCGTTAAGATACTGTATAATATGTTTAGTGATCGAGTTGCAGATACCTGCGAGGCCTGCGACCGAGGGAGTTTCTGCGGAGACTCCCTTTTATTTTATCAAGGAGGTGCAAAAATGCCAAAGCCGTTTTTAACCTATGTTCAGCAGATAGATAAGCTGAAAAATGAGAAAAATCTCATCATTGAAGATGAAAATTATGCTACTGAAATGCTGAAACAGATAGGATACTTTAAGCTGATAGGCGGATATAAGCACCTTTTCAAAAATAAGACCACTAAAAAGTTCAAGGACAATACACGCTTTGAGGATATTGTTCAGCTTTATATGTTTGATGAAATGCTCCGAGAGCTTAATCTGAAATACATCTTAAAAGCGGAACAGCAGCTTAAATCGTTAATCTCATATTATTTTTGCGACAGATACGGCGACTCGCAAACGGCATATCTTACCAAAACGAATTATGATTATACCACG
>JAFULX010000115.1 GCA_017483065.1 Clostridia bacterium
CTATTATACTTCCCAGAAATCAGCAATACAAATATGCAAACCGCATTATCTCTCCCGACTTGCATATTTTCTTTCGGGCTGTTCTTCTGTCTGCTCTGGCTCGGTATCCATAACGGAAGTATCTTTTTCATTCAGATTCAGCTCAAGGTTAAGAGCGTTCAACCGTTCTGTTTTTTCTTTCAGCTCATCTTCAAAGGCAAAAGGCTTCTTGATTTCCTCCTTTGCGGTTTCAAGCTGTGCGATAGTTTCCGCCTTTTTGGTCTTGGCAGCTTCCAGTCTGGCAGGGAGCTTTGACAGCTCGTTTTCAATTCGGGTCAGATTTCCGAGGGCATCAGCACCTAAATCTACCTTATGCTTTGCTTTTCCGCAAAGGTTCATACAATAATGGGCGTTGACGGTATCATAATAAATCTCCATTCGGAAACCTCGGTAGCTGCCAATTTCGGTAGGTGCGGACATCGGATAATCCTTGCAGATTGCAAGGAGCATTTCTCCTGCGTCTGCCTTTTCGGTGTAGGTCACGCCTTTTAGGGTCATCGGGCAGAACTTATCCTCGCCCTGCGGCTTGTGCTGCTCGGCAAGAGCCGCATCGTTTTCATATCCTGCAATGCGTTCCTCATACTCTTTAATGGTCTGGGGATAGTATTTCAGCACTCTGTCCTCAAGGTCGTAATGCTCGGAAAGATAACTCTGCTTTAACACTCGGAGCTTCGATACCTGTATATCCAAATCCATCTTTTCCTTAAAACGGGCATCGCCTGTGGCAAGCATTTTAACCTCGGCAAAGGACAGGGCAACCTCGTCCACATCTTCTGCAGAACGGACAGGGCTTTTGCTCGTCATTATCTGGCTGATAAATTTCTGCTTGCTCTCCACCAACTGATAGAGATAAGCATCAAAAGTCTGCTCGGTCACATAACGGTAAACCTCCACCTCTGGGAACATATTGCCCTGCCGTTCGATACGCCCCTGCCTTTGTTCAAGGTCGGAAGGACGCCACGGACAATCAAGGTTATGGATTGCTATGAGCCTGTCCTGCACATTCGTACCTGCTCCCATCTTAGGAGTAGAGCCGAACAGCACACGGACTTCGCCGCTTCTGACCTTGCCGAACAACTCTTTTTTCTGTGCATCAGTGGTCGCTTCGTGGATAAATCGTATCTGCTCCGCAGGGATACCACGGGCTATCAGCTTCTCCCTCATGTCGTCATAGACATTGAAAGTACCGTCATTTTTCGGGGTGGACAGGTCGCAGAACACAAGCTGTGTCGCTTTGGTATCGGCGTGTTCCTCCCAGATACGGTACACATTATCCACGCAGGCATTGACCTTACTGTCTGGGTTATCTGGCAGCATCGGGTCAATCATTCTCTGGTCAAGAGCCAGTTTTCTTCCGTCATTGGTTATCTTGAGCATATTGTCGATATTAGGCTCGACAAGCCTTGCCCTGACTTTCTCAGCCCGCTTCGCAAGGGAAGCTACCATTTCGGTCTGTATCTCACTCGGCTTGGTCTTAATATTGTGGTAATTGACCTTTGGCACAGGGAGCTTTAGCATATCGGCGGTCTGAATATCCGCCACCTCACGGAACATCTGCATCAGTTCTGGCAGGTTATAGAACTTGGCAAACCTCGTCTTGGCTCGATAATTCGTGCCTTCGGGTGCTAATTCCAGAGCTGTAACCGTTTCTCCAAAGGTAGAAGCCCAACTGTCAAAATGCTGCAAACCGTTCTGTGCAAGAGTGTCATACTGCAAGTACCTCTGAACGGAGTACAGCTCAACCATTGAATTGCTGACAGGCGTACCCGTTGCGAAAACCGTGCCACGGTTGCCCGTAATTTCATCCAGATAGCGGCATTTCATAAAGAGGTCGCTTGATTTCTGTGCTTCGGTCTGGGCTATACCGCCCACATTCCGCATCTTGGTGTAGAGGTACAAATTCTTATAAAAATGGCTCTCATCAATGAAAAGCCTGTCAACGCCGAGCTGTTCAAAGTCGATGACCGTATCCTTACGCTTGGTGTCGTTGAGCTTTTCGAGCTTCGTCTTGATTGCCTTTCGGGTTTTCATTAGCTGTTTGACCGTGAACTGCTCGCCTTTGGAAGCCTGCACATCGTCAATGCCACGCTCAATATCATCAAGCTGCTTCTCCAACTGTTCCCGCTGTCGTTCTATGCTCATCGGGATTTTTTCAAACTGCGAATGCCCAATGATAACTGCATCATAGTCGCCTGTGGCAATCCTGCC
>JAFULX010000116.1 GCA_017483065.1 Clostridia bacterium
GTTGCAAGGAACGCAGAAAGAGCAAAGCAGATTGAAACTACAACAGAAGCAAGACCTGTACGTCCGCCTGCACCGATACCAGCAGCACTTTCAACAAATGTTGTTGTGTTTGATGTACCAAACAATGCACCGATTGAAGTAGCTGTTGCGTCCGCAAAAAGAGCCTTGTCAAGTCTTGACTTGAAGCCTGCACTGCTTTCCATCATCTTTTCGTCTTCTTCGCTGAAGATACCCGTTCTGCGGCCTGTTCCGATAAAGGTTCCAATTGTATCAAATGTATCAGAAATACTAAATGCAAAGATAGTAATTAAAACCAAAGGAAGCTTTGACATATCTGTGAACAGGCTTGTAATTCCACCTTCTTTGAAGATAGCAAGGAAGGTTGTCGGAAGTGCTGAACAAGCTTCTGTAAAGCTTACCGTATCTCCGAGCTTTGTAACGCCGAAAGGAATACCAATAATTGTTGTTGCAACAATTGCAATAAGAATTGCACCCTTAACATTACGAGCTAAAAGAATAATTGTGATAGCAAGACCTATAAGGAATACCCAGAACTGCGGCTGATTCAAAGTAGCAAGTGCAGGAACACCGCTGCTAAAATCGACAATGCCAACATTCAGAAGTCCAATGTATGCCACAAAAATACCGATACCGCCACCGATAGCATTCTGGAGGCTAAGCGGGATTGCTTTGATTATGTATTTACGAATTTTTGTTACGGTTATCAAAATATTGATGATACCACAGATGAACACCATTGACAACGCCTGCTGCCAGGTAAACTGCAATGTAAAGCATACCGTAAACACGAAAAATGCGTTAAGACCCATACCTGGTGCCTGTGCATAAGGAACATTTGCTACAAGACCCATAACAAGAGTACCTACAATAGATGCAATAATCGTTGCGAGGAAAACTGCTCCCCATTCCATTCCCGACTGTGAAAGAATGCTCGGGTTTACGATGATGATGTACGACATCGCAAAAAACGTGGTCAAACCGGCAATAATTTCCGTTGAAACCTTAGTCCCATTCTCTTTCAGTTTAAACAATTTGTCCATACCTTACCTCTCCTTGTATAAAATTTTGGTTATTTCCACATATAATTGTATATTATTTTTGAATTTTTTTCAAGCAAAATATAAATTTTATTGCATTTTGTGACATTTGTTGATAATAAATCAGATTTTCTGTGTAAAATTACATAGCAAATATTATAAGTTCTTAAAAAAATCCGAAACGGAAATTCGTTTCGGATTTTTGATTTAACATTTTTCAGATGCTTCGTCAATATCAAACGGATATTGACCCGTAAAACAGCCTGTACAGAAGCCACATTTTGCGTTAGGGGCGGTTTTTACGAGGGAGTCAACGCTTAAAAAGCCAAGGCTGTCAGCACCGATGATTTCGCAAACCTCCTCGTTTGTTCTACCAACCATTACAAGCTGGTCACGTGAGGGTACGTCTGTACCGAAATAGCACGGCCAGAGGAACGGAGGTGCGGAAGAACGAACGTGTACCTCGGTTGCACCTGCTTTTCTGAGAAGGCTTACAATTCTCTTGGACGTTGTACCTCTTACGATAGAGTCGTCAACCATAACCACTCTCTTGCCCTCAACGGTGCTTTTTAAAACATTAAGCTTAATTCTTACAGAATTTTCACGCATTGACTGCGACGGCTGAATAAATGTTCTGCCGATATATTTATTCTTGATAAAGCCAAGTCCGTATGGTATGCCCGATTCCTCAGCATAACCCATAGCCGCCGAAATACCCGAGTCGGGTACGCCGATTACAACATCAGCATCAACGGGGTACTCCTTCGCAAGGTATGCACCTGCAAGCTTTCTCGATTCGTGTACCATCTGCTTTTCAATGATACTGTCGGGACGTGCAAAATATAGATACTCAAATATACAAAGTGCCGTCGGCTGTGAATTGACATATGTGTCAATCGACTCAATTTTGCCGTCACGTACAACTATAATCTCACCTGGCTTAACATCACGCACGAACTCTGCACCGATGCTGTCCAAGGCACAGGTTTCGGAGGTGATTATAACCGCATTGCCCTTTTTGCCGATGCAAAGAGGTCTGAAGCCCCACGGGTCACGACAGGCGATAAGCTTCTGGGCACTCATTACGATGAGCGAATATGCACCCCAGAAATGCTTCATACTCTCCTCGACCGCTCTTTCAATCGAGGGTGTTTCAACCCTTGCACGGGCAATCATATATGCCATAGCCTCGGAATCGGTAGATGTCTGGAATATTGAGCCACCCTTTGTCAGCTCGGACAGAAGCTTGCCCGAATTTACAAGGCTTCCGTTGTGTGCAAGTGCAATATTACCCTTAATGTATCTGATAACAAGCGGCTGTGCGTTTTCCATAAGTACCTTCTCGTCACCTGAGGGGTAACGTACGTGACCAAGTGCCATTTTGCCGTCAAGACGTTCGATAATATCATCATTGAACACCTCATTGACAAGTCCCATACCCTTATGGTGTGAAATTTCCTTATCCTTACAGACCGCTATACCGCAGCTCTCCTGACCTCTGTGCTGGAGTGCGTAAAGACCGTAATATGTGCTTCTCGCAACATCGCCGTCGGGGTCATAAATGGCGAATACGCCACATTCCTCGCCTAATTTTTCCTTTTGACTCATTCCAATCAGTCCTTTCCCGAAGTAGAATACCAATTAAATTATACATTATACACCGCCGTTTTTCAACATTTTTTTTCAATTTCGATAATTTTGATAAAAGGTCGGCTAATTGTGTGGCAAAATATAATCAGATTGACAAAAAATGCTTTTCGTGATAAGCTTTTAGGGATAGGAAGTGATGTAATGTATCGAATAAAAGAGGCTGTAATTGTCGAGGGTGTGTACGATAAAATCACGCTGTCGGGGTTTCTTGACGGAATTATCCTCACAACGGGCGGCTTTTCGGTATTCAATAATAAAAAGACACAGCAGAGCATACGCACTCTTGCGGAAAAGACAGGCATAGTAATACTTTCCGACTCCGATTCCGCAGGTCTTAAAATACGTAATTTTATCAAGCAGTTAGCACCCGAGGCACAAATTCTGCACGCATATATCCCCGAAACACACGGCAAGGAGAGGCGTAAGGCAAAAAGCTCTGCCGAGGGACTTCTGGGTGTTGAGGGTATGAGCGAGGATATTATAATAGACGCACTCAAAAAGGCGGGTGCAACGGTTGACGGCTCGAAAAGCACACCTAAAACGGCACGCAAAATCACAAAAACCGATATGTTCCGTTTAGGTCTTGCAGGCGGTGAGGGCAGCAGCTTTTTGAGAGCTGAAACAGCAAAAAAGCTTGGACTTCCGTCCAAGCTCTCGGCTAATATGCTGTTAGATGTTATAAACCGTCTTTTGACCTACGATGAGCTTGAGGCACTCACCGAGGAAATTAAAAATCAGTAGTCGGTCAGGCTTTTAATATATCGGAAGGTCTTTTCCTCGCCCTCGTCACGGAGCATTGTCAGAAGCTTTTCCAAAAGCTGTGCCGTTTCGGGGTGCATATTGAACTTTGCTCTGCCCCTCAGGAAATAGTCGAGTGCGGCAGAATCGTGGTAGTCACCGTCCAAATAAACCTTTGTTGCCGCAACACGGTCGCAGAACATTTCCTTGACGTATTTTATGGGCATTTTTATCGGCATTATCGACCTTGTTTTCGGGTTATAGTCCGTCCAGTACTCGAAATGGTGGCGGTTTCTGCCCTTGTGGTGCATCCACGCCTCCGAATATCCCTTTTCGGCACGTTCCGCCTCATTGGGACTGCGGTTGCCCTGATAATACTTTATTCCTTCAAGAAATTCAATGGGATTGTATTTGGACAAATCGTGTCTTAATCCCTGCCACAATATTCCGCATTTTGCGGCGTGACCTATAACCGTTCTGCGATGACGCATAACGGTTTTTAAATGCCCGAAAAAGTGCATCAGACCATTCCTCCATAAAATTTCTTACTCAGCAGTATCGTCAAAAAGTGCCTTGCAGAAATCAAACGGCTTGAACTCCTGCAAATCGTCTATACCCTCGCCGACGCCTATAAACTTAACAGGCAGGCTCTGCTCCTTCATAATCGGGACTATAACGCCGCCCTTTGCCGTACCGTCAAGCTGTGTAAGTACTATACCCGTAATATCGGCAACCTCCGAGAAAAGCTTTGCCTGTGAAAGTGCGTTCTGACCCGTGGTAGCGTCGAGGACGAGTAATACCTCTCTTGACGCATCGGGCAGCTCTCGCTCGATTACACGGTTGATTTTTGCAAGCTCCTCCATAAGATTTTTCTTGTTGTGAAGTCTGCCTGCGGTATCGCATATCAGTATGTCCGCACCTCTCGCCTTTGCCGCATTGCAGGCATCGAATACAACCGACGCAGGGTCGCTGTTTTCCTGATGCTTGATTATCTCACAGCCCGAGCGTTCTGCCCAGATGTCGAGCTGGTCAATCGCAGCCGCTCTGAAGGTGTCAGCCGCCGCCAAAAGTACCTTTTTGCTCTCAGCCTTATAATGTGCGGCAAGCTTGCCGATGCTTGTGGTCTTGCCCACACCGTTCACACCGATTACAAGTATAACCGACGGCGTGGTGTCAAGCTTCATTTTGCAATCCTTGCGGGTTAAAATGTAGCGGATTACGTCACGAAGCTCCTCCTTGACACGGTCTGCCTCACGAAGCCTTTTCGCCGTAACTCGGTCACGAAGCTCCTCGATGATATAATCGGCAGTATATGCCCCCATATCCGCCATAATTAGTGCTTCTTCAAGCTCCTCGAAGAAATCGTCGTCAATCTCCCGTGCCGACTTGAACACGTCATTTACCTTTTCGGCAATTGACGCACTTGTTTTTGAAAGTCCTGCTTTCAGTTTATCGAAAAATCCCATTTATACTCATTCCTTTTATTATCAATCGGTGAAATAAAATTTCAATTTAATCTGTAAGGCCCGTCTATTTTAACATATCGTCGCTCACATCATCAATCGCAAGTGATAGTGTTTTTGTTACACCCTTTTCCTGCATAGTGACACCGTAGAGGACATTTGCGGCTTCCATAGTACCACGGCGGTGCGTGATTACGACAAACTGGGTATCGTCGAGGTAGTTTTTCAGATATGTCGCAAATCGTGATACGTTTACGTCGTCGAGTGCGGCGTCAATCTCGTCAAGCACACAAAACGGCGTAGGCTTAACTGCCAGAATTGCAAACAAAAGTGCGGTTGCAATCATCGAACGTTCACCGCCCGAATACAGGCTCATATTCTGCAAATTCTTACCGGGGAGCTGTGCCTCAATTTCTATACCGCTTTCGAGAATATTGTCAGGCTCGGATAGATACAGACGTCCTCTGCCGCCGCCGAAAAGCTCTGTAAACACCTTCTGAAAGCTCTTGTTAATCTCGTTGAACTGCTTATTAAAATGCTCCTCCATAAGCTCCTGTGTGGAGGAAATAATCTTATTAAGGTTTTCGATTGCCGCCTCAAGGTCTGCCTTCTGCACGCTCAGAAATTCAAAACGCTCCTTAACCGCCTTATATTCCTCAATAGCGTCCATATTAACGCTGCCGAGTGCCTTGATTTTGCCTTTAAGCTCGGCTACACGCTTTGCAGCCTCTTTTTCGTCGGTAATTTCCTGTTTCATTTCCTCTGCCGCAGATATCGTCAGCTCATAGTCTTCCCACATACGAGTGATGATATTCTCGGTGTCGGCGGCGATTTTCTCACAGCGTGTTTCTGCACGGGAATGCTCCTGCTGCAAAAGCACAAGTCTGTCGGTAAATTCCTTGTTCGACTCCTGAATTTTCATCTGCTCGGCGGCGATTTTTTCCTTCTCGCCGTCAATTTCTGTTATGGCAAGACGGATAATCTCACTGCGGCGTTTGATATCCTCGAGCTTTTCCTCACATTCGTCAATTTCAAGCGACAATCGCTCGCTGTCGGCAATAAATGCCGCCTTTTCGTCAAGCTTTGAACGCTCCTCCTCGGCAATTGCCGAAATGGACTCCAAAAGCTGTCCGATTGTATTCTGCTCCGCTTCAATTGAGGCTGTAAGCTCACGGATTTTCAGTGTTTCCTCCATTACCGAGCTTGCCGCCTTCTCCTTAGCCTCCTCCAAAGCAGAAAGCTCCTCCTCGGCGGTCTTGATTTTTTCTTCAAGCTCTGCCGCCTTTCGTTCAAAGCTTCTCTGCTCACCGATTAAGCGTGCGATTTCCTCTCCCGACTGCGACAGCTGTGCCTCAATTGAGGTAAGCTGATTTTCAAGTCCTCTGCCGCTCTCACCGCTGTTTTCCATACTCGCCTTAAGATGCTCCGCATTATTTTTCGCAAGCATATAATCGTTCTCATACTCACGCAATAGCGGCAGATAGGAATTAAGACGGTTTTCGAGGTTTTTGACCTCATTTTCAGCGTCGGTACGCTTTTGTCCAAGCTCGGAAAGACGTTTTGATGCCGAGGCAAGCTGTACACCAAGCTCCTTAATCTCGTTTGCTCTTGACAAAAATCCGCTCTGCTTGTTCACGCTTCCGCCGCTTATTGCACCGCCTGCATTGAGGATTTCACCTGCAAGCGTAACGGTACGGAAACGGTAGCCGTACTTTTTAGACAATGCAATTGCGTTGTCAATATCGTCTGCGACAACCGTTCTGCCAAGAAGATTTTCCACAACGCCACGGTATTTCCTGTCGCATTTTACAAGGTCGGAGGCAATTCCGACAACTCCTGCCTCGCCCGTCACCTCACGCTCGTTATCAAGTCTGCGTGATTTGACCGACGAAATCGGGAGGAATGTCGCTCTGCCGCCACGCTGTTCCTTCAGGTATCCGATTGCCGCCTTTGCGTCGTCCTCGCTCTCTACAACGATATTCTGCAATGCACCTGCAAGTGCGGTTTCAATTGCGGTTACATAATCCGTGTCAACCTCGACAAGTCCCGAGAGTGTTCCGTATATCAGGCGGTTTTTCAGCTCGGGTGCTTTGAGAACAAGCTTTACACTTCTGGCAAAGCCTTCATATTCGTTCTCCATTCCCTCCAAAATTCTCTTTTTGGAAGCCATAGAGTTGTTGCTCACGGTAAGCTCGGACTGCTCACGGATAAGCTCGGAAAGTGCTTGCTTTTTCCCTTCAAGCTCGGCATTTACCGTATCCACACGCTCCTGCATTGCGGCACGCTTTTGCTCCGAATCGGCTGCTGTTTTTTCGTTTTCTTCAATCTGACGTGCAATATTTTCGCTGTCAGCAGCTTTTGCGGCACGCTCCGCCTCAACCGCCTCACGGCGTGCAAGGTACTCGGAACGCATCTGTTCCGCTCCCTCAATATTCGCTTTTTTACTGCTCGCCGCAACATTTGCCTCGGAGAGAGCGTCACGCATAGCGGAGATTTCCTCACGCTTTTCTGCTACTGCATCAAAAATTTCCTTATTTCTGTCACTGATACCTGCAAAGCCCGACTCCAACTCGCTGACCGTTGCTTTGTCAAGCTCAATCTTCTCACGCTTTTGAGCAATCTGCTCACGCATTTCCTCCGCACGCTTTTTCTGCAATGCGATTTCCCTGTCGATACGCTCGGTATTTTTTGTATTGTTTGCAATATTATTTTTCGCAATGATAATGTCGTTTGCCGCCGTGAGCCTTTGCTCATCACACGCCGACAGGCTGCGGTTCTGCTCCGCCTTTTCCTCGTCCTTTGCCTGTGAAAGGTTGATAAGCTCCTCAACACGTCTGGTCGTTTCGTCGCCCTTTGCCCTCAAATCGTCCATTTCAGCGGTGACATTTTCCAAATCAAGCTTTGCCTTATCAAGAAGCTCGGCATTTTTCTTCAGGGTGATAACGCTCATACTAACGTCAAGACCCTTGTACTCCTCATAGTATTCGAGGTACTTTCTCGCCTTTTTCGATTGATTTTCCAAAGGTCCAATCTGCGAGGAAAGCTCGGCTACAATATCATTTACACGGGTTAA